>VSPW01000013.1 GCA_009775535.1 Muribaculaceae bacterium | reverse complement strand
GATTACGGTGATTATTTCCAATGGGAAAGTGACGAAGCAAAGGAACAGAACATGGAACTGATGTATGGTCTGCAAGAAAAAATGGGATGGAAATTGTTGCGGAATCAGACAAGCTGGATCAGGCACGGTGTGGATTCAATAGCAGTGATAGGTGTGGAGAATATCGGAGAGCCTCCGTTTTCTACGTATGGAAATCTGGATGTCTCATATACTGGAAACATTGCAGATGACAATGTTAAGATACTTTTAAGCCATAATCCTATGCATTGGGTCAAAGATATAGCAGGTAATGATAAACACAATATATGCCTTACGTTGTCGGGACATACGCATGCCATGCAGATAGAGCTTGTAGGATGGTCTCCTGCAAAATGGAAATATCCTACATGGGGTGGTTTATATACAGATTCTTGTTCACATAATCTATATGTGAATATCGGGACAGGGACGATTGGTGCTCCAATGCGTATAGGGGCGACACCTGAAATTACTGTCATAACATTGAAAAAGGCTATAAAATGATGGATGAAAATATTATATCAGCAGTATCGTCTGCTCTTTCGATTACAAGTGGTGCAGTAAAGGCAACATTGGCCCTTCTGGAAGACGGGGCAACCATACCATTCATAGCGCGATACCGTAAGGAAGCCACCGGATCCCTTGACGAGGTGGCGATAGAGAACATATCCCGTAAGGCGGAAGAATTCAAGGCCTTGTACAAACGGAAAGAATATGTCCTTGAGGTAATTGGTGCAACTGGCGGGCTTACCGATGAATTGAAGCAACGTATCGCTTCTACAATGGAAGCTTCGGACCTTGAAGACATATTTGCCCCATACAAGCCCAAAAGGCGTACCAAGGCTGCGGTTGCGCGGGAAAAAGGGCTGGAATCATTGGCTGCATCAATAATGGCGATGCGCGTTGACAACCCTGAGATGATTGCCAGGAAATACATAAGCAAGGACGTCCCGTCTGTTGCAGATGCAATAGCTGGAGCTTCGGATATAATTGCGGAATGGGTGAGTGACAATGCCGGTGTTCGTGGTAGCCTGCGTCGGCGCTTCCGTAAATATGCAGTGATAGAGTCTTCGATAGTGAAAGGAAAAGAGGAAGAGGCTGGAAACTATAGCAATTATGCCAAATTCTCTAGGAAGTTATCCGATATACCCAGTCATAATTATCTGGCATTGAGACGTGGAGAGCGTGAAGGACTGCTTAAGGTTTCAGTCTCAGTAGATAATGAGAAGGCTATCGATGAAATATGCGCAAGGACCATCCGCCCATATGCCACAGAAGGATGTGCCGATATTGTACGGGCAGCAATAAGGGATGGATACAGGAGGCTTTTGAAACCGGCCATTGAGACGGAGATTTCAGCTGAAGTAAAGGAAATGGCTGATAAGGCTGCAATATCCATGTTTTCCGATAACCTAAGTCAACTGCTATTGGGCGCTCCTCTAGCCGGGAAACGGGTAATGGCTATCGACCCGGGGTTCAGGACTGGCTGTAAGGTAGTGTGCCTAGATGAACAAGGCAATCTGCTGCATAATGATGTCATATACCCAGTCCCGCCTCGTCAGGATATCAAAGGATCTGCTTCAAAAATACATAATTTTATAGAAGTGTATAAAATTGATGCAATTGCGTTAGGTAACGGTACGGCAAGCCGTGAGACGGAACAGTTCTTGCAGTCATTGCGTTTTCGCCGCAACGTGGATGTTTTCATTGTCAATGAAAGCGGAGCATCAATATATTCGGCATCGCCACTGGCCAGGAGTGAATTTCCAGACAAAGATGTCACAGTACGCGGGGCTGTGTCGATTGGCCGGAGACTGATAGACCCTCTTGCTGAATTAGTGAAGATTGTCCCCCAGTCGATAGGGGTCGGGCAATACCAACACGATGTTGACCAAGGAGAATTGAAAGCATCTCTTGATTTTACGGTGATGTCATGTGTTAATATGGTGGGGGTGAACCTGAATACTGCATCTCCGCAATTGTTGTCATATGTCTCTGGACTTGGCCCGGCAATGGCTGCGAAGATAGTTGGGTATAGGTCAGAAAACGGTAATTTTGATTCCCGCGAAAGCCTGAAGCGTGTACCACGTCTTGGGGCTAAGACATATGAACAGTGTGCCGGATTCCTTCGTATTCCGGAATCGTCAAATCCTTTGGACAATACCGCCGTACATCCTGAAAACTATTCAGTGGTTCAGGAAATGGCACGGGATTTGGGTATTAGCGTTGCAGAATTATGTGGGAATAAATCACTGCTTAGCAAAATAGATATTGAACAGTATGTAAAAGACGGCCGTGGATTGCCTACGCTCAAGGATATAATCACTGAACTTGAGAAACCAGGACGTGACCCAAGGACATCTGCTGCTGTATTTGAGTTTGATAGCAGAGTAAAGGAAATAGGGGATCTGTCTATAGGTATGATGCTACCCGGAATAGTTAATAATATTACGGCATTTGGAGCGTTTGTTGATATAGGCATAAAGGAATCGGGACTGATACATATATCACAACTTTGTGACCGGTTTATTGCATCACCGCTTGATGCTGTAAAATTAAATCAGCACGTAACAGTGAAGGTTATAGATGTCGATATGGATAGGCGGCGCATATCATTGTCCATGAAAGGAGTACCACAATGAAGATAGTGGCCTGCCTTGGAACGAACTGTACCGGTGAAAAAGAATTCACTGCGGCTGTAGATGATGTGTGCCGCAGGCTTTCCGGAGAATCAGGATATATATGTTCCTGTATTTATCCTAGCGCTGATGCTGATTTCCCGGTCGGAGCAGACGCCCGATATTATCTGAACGCCGTGTTTGAATTTGAAACAGATATGGATATTGCCGGATTGCATGGCTTGTGCAAGAGCATTGAGCTGGAGTACGGAAGGGACATGACATCCAGACTCCATAACCGTGTGCCGCTTGACATAGACATTGTGATAGCTGACGGAGAAATATTGAGACCGCGTGACTATGCACAGGAATATTTTCAGTCAGGATATACGGAAATCATTTCCGGAAGTGGGTCATGACCCTTGACGGGGGACGCTTGTTCCGTAACTCGTCTGCCATGAAGTCCATGTACGGTTTGGCGTGATGAAAGAACCGCCGGTATCCCTGGCACAGGTAGTTAAGCCCTTGTTCTCCATCAGCTGAGACAGCGAACCTATTTTTGGGGCATTCGCCGTTGCATGCAAACAAAAATTGGCATTCAGTACATTGGCGTGGCAGTTTATCGCGTTTATCTTCACCGAACTTTAGCTGCCTGTCACTCCCCATCATGGAGATTAGGTTGTCTGATAAAATGTTACCCAATCTGTATTCCGGAAATACGAAATGGTCACAAGAGTATACATCTCCGTTCCATTCCATTACAGCTGCGTGTCCACAGGTCTTGGCCATTGAACATACCCCTGGCATAACACCTATCCAATTTGCCAAGGTAGCGTCAAAAATTTGTATAAAAACCTTACCGACATCTTCTTTCACCCACATATCAAACACACGGCACAAAAAATCTCCCCATTGCTCAGGTGACACCGTCATTTCTGACACATTTCCGCCCTTTTTGTTGACAGGCATAAGCCGTCCGTCTGAAATACGTTCCACAATAGGGGTGAATTGTATATATCTGCATCCGATATTTTTAAAGAAATTGTAGAATTCTTCCGGATAATCAGCATTGTAGTCGTTAATTACAGCCATTGCGTTCCAGTCTACTTTATATTTGTCCAAAAGCCTGACAGCACGCATCGTCTTTAAAAATGTGGGTTTCCCTAAAGAGTCTCTACGATATTCGTCGTGAAATTCTTCCGGCCCGTCAATTGATAAACCTACAAGCCAGTTATTGTCATGTAGGAATTTGCACCATTCATCTGTAAGGAGTGTTCCGTTCGTCTGAAGGCAATTTTCGATAGCCATTCCTTGCCCGTACTTTGCTTGTAAGGCAATCGCCTTACGGTAAAATTCGATTGGACGTATTGTCGCCTCTCCTCCATGCCACACAAACTGGATATTTGGGGAAGTCTGTGCCTCTATATATTTTTTTATATATGTTTCCAGTATTGTATCTGACATCATCAGCTTATTATCGTCAGGATACAATCCTTTTTTTTCAAGGTAATAGCAGTAGCTACATGCCAAATTGCATGTAGGGCCTGCAGGCTTTGCCATTACATAAACAGGGCGTCCGAAAGGGTTTGACACTTCCGGACGCACATTAGGTTTATTTTCCATTTGGACTGTCAAGCAGTTGATCAATATTGTAACTGTTGAACCACAGCTGAAATCCTACACCGTTATCACTTTGGGCTTCTTCTTCAAGGAAACATCCGACAGACCCGTCATCAAGTATGGTAAGGGCGGAGTAGGCTGAGGGTGCTTCGCATATGGTTTTACTTACCGGCCATGTACGTCCGTCATCGAAACTTGCAAAAATAGTCACATTCCTACGGTCCATGGGATGTGAACATATGCTGTGCAACAATATATGCTTGCCGTTTCTTTTCCATGACAGCAAGTCCCCGTTGCAAGCTGGCTCTATAAGTTGTAGATGCTCTTCGGCGGGACTCCATGTATGGCCTCTGTCAGATGAATAAGAGAACAGGCGTCCGCCTTTTTTCCTATTGCGTATGCTCATCAATATTCTGCCGTCACTCAATTCCACAACTTTGGATTCATCGCCATCTGCCTCGGCGCATATACCGGATGAAGACCATTTATATCCGCCGTCATCACTGTAGCATGCGTATACTTTAAGGGGACACCATTGCCCAGCTGTAGGATTGTCTCGAACCACAAGGACAAACATAAGACGTCCATCTGATGTCTGCAGAGCCCGGCCTGATGTGGCAAAGCCGGTAACACCCTTTATTGGTGCATCGTTTTCAGGAATACTGGTCAATATATCATCTGTTATGTCAAGTGGTGCGCTCCATGTATTTCCTTTGTCGGAACTGCGCATCACTACAATCCTTGCAGATTTTCCTGGGGTTGCTGTCCAAAGGCCCTCTCCATGTGTAGCTATGCATAATATATCACCACTGTTACGCTCCACAACCAATGCGGGGTCTCCATAACCGCCATTGCTGTCATGCTCTGCAACTGTAATCACAGGAGACCATGTGGCCCCACGGTCGGAAGAAGTGCGGCATACGACATCAATCCTTCCAGGAAGGTCGGAATTGTTATCAATACGTTTGTCGGCGACTGCAACAAGCGTGCCGTCTGAAAGTGTGACTATCGCAGGTATACGGTAAAACTTTGATCCGTTATCGCCAAAATTAAATAGCAGCGAACGGTTTATATGTGACGAATCGGCTGTCTCTGCATGTGCCATCTCACAGGACATCAAAAGGCCAAACAATATGGCAGCCCCAATTATTCTTTTTACAGGTTTTATCATTTTCAAGGTATAAAATATGTGATAACGTTGAATATTAATAATGTACAAATATATAACTATTTTACGGATTTTTAATTGGACTCCCAACAAAAATATGATTAACCGATGAATTTTAATCCAATGAAGTATGTCCGAGGTTGCGTAGGTCCATAAAAGTATCCGCTATCGCGGTATGCACCTCTGTCAAGGTCTTTTTGGAATGCATTCCCTATATTCTGTATCCCACAACATATCTGTGCCTTAAGTTTGCCTGATATGTGCAGGTCATAGCATAATTTTATGCCGATTTCCATGAAATGGCCTGTACGTTTAAGTTCATCACCGGCAATGTAATGGTATGGATAGCCGTCTGGTATCTCATTATGGTCAGGTGCATAATGCGGGACAGACATAGGCCCGGTATATACACCTGATACTGACCAGTTGAAATCATTCCACAACTGGCCGCCCAATGTAAAATAGCCATAGTAATCAGGTGAGCGTGGCATTACGCGCGTAGGCTGGGCTTCAGGATTCTCGCTCCATGATTCCGGTCGATTGTAGCGGCTACGCTGCCCGGTGAAGCCAAGCTGAAGATTCAACATGTTTCCGTAATTTAATTTTACATCAATATTGGCGCCATAGACTTTTGCGCCAGCCCCGTTGCGTCTGATTTTTATGGTATTACCTTGATTGTCACTCCCTATGGCATCAAGCACGAATACGTTATTTAGTTCCGTATAGAAACCTTCAACGAGTACGTCAATTCCGAAAATGCCGGAGTGGTAGTCCCAGTCGATTGACCCGCTGAAACTGTTGGATTTTTCTGGCTTCAACCCTTCTGCCAGTTTTATCAGTACACCTTCTCCTCCTACTGCGGTGACATGAAGGTCTTCATCATATGCCTGTGGCGCGCGGAATCCAGTCGAATATGTAAGGCGTGCCTGCAATGCATCCATCGGCCGGTAGAGTATGTTGGCCCGTGGTGACACTATAGGATTATCAATTAGGTTATGGTTGTCAACCCTTATTCCGGCAAGGATTGTGAGCCATTTCCATTTCCATTCATTTTGAACAAAAGCTCCAAATATATCGACATCCTGCTTCATGTCACGGTTATATCCTGTCATGACATCATGAAGCGAATTACTTTGATATTCAATTCCGGCCATGAATGTAGCGGGCGAAAAGATTACTTTATTGAAATCGGCGGATACTGTGCCTCCTGCAACCCATGTCATATCGTCAGTCTTTCCATATGCATCAGGGTTCTGTTGCGCACCATAATAGCTGTTACGGTCTATGTGTTGGGCTGATGCATATAGATTCATGCGCCATGAATATTCACGCCATGATTGTGTGTAGTTTATTCCACCGCTATTGATATCGTGCCGTGTCTGTTCCGTTATATCGGTCTGGAATGGCTCCAGATCAAATTTGTTTCCGCCCCGACGGAATTCTGTAGTATTGTGGTATTCGATAGATATACGTCTGGTATCGCTTAGACGGTAATATCCGTTAATTCCGAATGTATTTAATTTTAGTTTGCCGATTTCCGAAAATCCGTCCCCATTGGCATCGTAAGGGCTTCTATGCCTGTATGATTCATACAGAGCTAAGCCGTACTTACCGTCTTTACCAATCATTGATGCGTTTGCATTTGCAGCCTGTTCCCATGATTTTCCGTTCATGCATGAAATTGTTGTTCCGACCTCAAAATGGTCTGTAATAGGGTCTCTAGTTATCACATTTATAGTGCCACCTACCGCATTTGCCCCGAATAGGGCAGAACCGCCGCCCCGCACCACTTCAATTCTTTCTATCATGTTGACTGGCATCTGCTCAAGTGCATACACTCCTGATAGGGAACTGACCACAGGGCGGCTATTTATCAGAATCTGGGAATATGGCCCTTCCAGTCCGTTTATGCGTACTTGTGGAAAACCACAGTTTTGGCAGTTGTTTTCTACTCTCAATCCTGACTGATAGTTCAGGGTCTGTGCTAGATCTGTGGAATTGACCGATTCAAATAATTTATGGTTCAATATATTAACCACAACTGGCGCCTGGCTGCGTTTCACTGCGTTACGGTTTGCTGTTACTACAACCTCATCCAGTAAAGTGGGATTCTCATCCATTACAATGTCCACAATTGATGTGGTTTTGTCTGTCAATTTGACCTTTTTGTGCACTGGAAGATAGCCTACCAAGCTGGCGGAGATAGAGTAGCTTCCCGGATTAGGTAAAGACAATGCATATTTTCCGTCCGTGTCAGTTACTGCTGCTGCAGATGTGCCATCTAATGAGACGATGGCGCCAATCAGCGGTTCTGAGTTGTTTTTATCTATTATAGTGCCTGTTAATTTGATATGTGCATATGCAAATACACTGCACGCCGCAGCGAACAGTATGGATATGAAAATTCTTTTCATCCTGTTGTTGGTGAGAGAGGGATTGAATGTAACTGAATGTAATTATAAAGGATTATGGGGCTGGCATTACTATGCCACTAATGCTGGCGGTGCCCGTAATCCTATGGTACAATCAATCCTTACATGTGCGTTTCCTTCATGTGCACATTCTATTGTGATAGAGTAATCTCTGTCAGGGTCACCCAGATTCAAACAGCCCTCTGGAGTGTCAGAGAGCAGGTGTGTAATCTGTGCAAATGACACCAGTTCGACAGTGGTATGTGCATGCGCTTTATCGGAAAAAGGATGGGAATGCACAATTATGTGTCCCTCTACCCAGTGTGTATGGGCACAAAAGGTAACCCCTGCCTGCATGACAAGGAAAAGGCTTAACACAAATGTGGCAAATATGCGTAATTTTCTATCTCCCATTCTCAGGGAGCAAAATTACGCATTTTTTTTATTCTGCAAAAATATGTTACTTTCTACTTATAAGGAAACATCTGACTTTCCCTACAGGCAATTTCCCTTCCAATTTTACTGGAATGCGTTGCGGGGCGGCTGTGATCCATGCTTCCATATCATCAGATGTCTTTTTTTTGCCGTCAGATGTAAATATGAAACTTATATGATAGCAATCGTATTTGCAGTTGTCATATTTTATTGTCTCCCGGCCAAGATATTTAAGGGTCAGCAATTCTTTTCTTTTGCCTGAAAATATATTTATAGTGGATACTTGCCCTTCTTTCATTGTCTCATATGGCAGGGTGCGCATATAATAATATGAGCTTAACATGTCGACAGTAGTCCCGATAGCCTCGACATCCATCTGCTCGTCTATCTTTAGCTTCCCTTTTTTTATGACTTTCCGGAAGCATTGTCCATGCGTTACATCACCATTTTTTGTAAACTTTACAACGTCGTGCTTACTTTCATTGCCTTCATTCGCTATTTTTTCATATATTTCAGGCATGAGGGTAGCCTTTGACATTATTGTGGTCAATGTATCTCTGACTTTGTAGAAATGATCTGCCCAGGGGTCAGATGCAGCCGTAAGGATACTGTAATATTTATCGCCTTCGCTTTTCAGTGTAATGTCAACCAAACCAGCTTGCTTGTTTATAAGGCCCCATTTGAACATAACCTTATAGCGCACAGTTTCATCATCAAATGTGCGCGCTGCAGCTCCTATGCCGATAACCGACAAAAGTACCGCAAATGTCAATATACGGAATTTAAATATCTTCATATTAACATTTAGACGTTTTAGCGGTATAAAAGTTTAAATCGTCCGTAATAACGGGCGTTAGGACTCAGTCTACCGGGACTTTTACACAAAGCTTCCGGTGATTCCCAATGCCGATATTGGGAGCATGGGCATCTTCAGGGTAGAATATTGCGATCTGTCCGACCCTTATGTCAAGCATTGAGTGGGCTGCATCTCCATAAAGTTCA
This sequence comes from Muribaculaceae bacterium, assembly GCA_009775535.1. Taxonomy (GTDB): domain Bacteria; phylum Bacteroidota; class Bacteroidia; order Bacteroidales; family Muribaculaceae; genus CAG-873. The sequence continues at coordinate 11,728 of VSPW01000013.1, read as the reverse complement.
AAATCAGCATCTGGATCGTATGGCTTCAGCTGATTGCGCAGAGCCTTTACCGGAGCCCATCCCATTGTCTCTTCGCCTTTAAGCGGCACATGGATGTCAATGAACTTCCTGTGTGCTTCCAGACAGCTTTTTTCGCGTGGGAGCATAGCGACTTCCTGCATATTTACAGTAATACCACTGTCACCATCAAGCTTAATAGAGCCTACTTTGAATTCATCATCTTTGTGTTTCTCTATCCACATCAGTGCCTGCGCTAACAGTGGACTTATAGAGTAATATCGCGCTGCATCGCGCAAATCGCATACTATCATTTTGCAATATTATTTATAGTTTAATTTATAGGAGTATCCAGTATGTCTTTAGGGCAGGATGATTCTTCAAACAATGGAAGCATGCCTCGTGACATCTGGTCGATACGTTTGTTCCGCCAACATTTACGGCAAACCGCAACATACCTGTCATTGCCGCCGATCTCGACTTGTGCGCCTTCTTCCACAAAGTCGCCATTCGCATCTATACGTGCATTGATTATAGTCTTATTCCCACAATTGCAAGTGGACTTGATTTCATCTATAGTATCTGCAATTTCAAACAGTCGACGTGAGCCTTCGAATAAATGTGACTGGAAATCTGTACGAAGCCCGTAACAGATTACATTGCAACCGAACTCATCAACAATCCTTGAAAGCTGGTCGATCTGATGTTCGCTTAAAAATTGCGCCTCATCAACAAGAAACCATTGTATGATTTCCCCCCGTTCCTTGAAAAGGGTACACGCCATATCATAAATGTCACTTTCCGTATATATCCACTGGCACTCACGCTCAATGCCTATGCGTGAACGTATTACGTTTCTATTGTCACGGGTATCTATCACGGGCTTCATGCATATGTAGCTCATATGCCTCTCTTCAAAATTATATGCAGTAGTGAGCAGCATAGCGGTCTTTGCAGAACCCATGGTGCCATAGCGAAAATATAGTTTGCCTTTACGGAACATTGTTTTTCTGGGCAGGGGAGATTTTTAAGAATCTATTTCGTATCTGTTATTATTGCAAAGATACGAACAATATTTCATATTAAAAATAAAAATTCAAAATAGGATACAACCGGAAAGTATGGCCTTATTTAGAATGTTTACAAATAAAAAGCGCCAAATCCTTGTTGGAATCATGGATTTTTGTGAAATTTGTGCTGTAATTGAAAACAGGTTTACACCTCAATAAAACGTAATAAATGAGACTTTCAGACCTTAAGACCGGTGAGACTGGAGTTATTGTTAAAATCCTTGGGCATGGTGCATTCAGGAAGCGCATGATGGAGATGGGGTTCGTGAAAGGTAGGCCATTGAAGGTGCTTCTGCATGCGCCTTTGAGAGATCCTATCAAGTACCTCGTAATGGGATATGAAGTGTCATTACGTATATCCGAATCCCATATGATTGAGGTTGTCAAGGTCGAGGAAGGAGCTGATACAGATGTGTCTATGGCCGTAAATGGTGATATACACAGCCGTACCGAAGAATCGGATGAATTTCTGAGTGACTATACAGGCAAGAGCCGTACAATCAATGTTGCACTTTTAGGCAATCCAAACAGTGGAAAGACGTCGTTGTTCAATATTGCTTCTGGGTCCAGGGAACACGTAGGTAATTATAGTGGAGTGACAGTCGATGCCAAATCCGGACATATGGAATACAATGGCTACCGGTTCAACATAGTTGATCTACCGGGGACATATTCATTGTCGTCATACTCACCTGAGGAGCTATATGTGCGCAAGTACCTTAAAGATGAGACTCCGGATGTGATAGTCAATGTGGCCGTGGCATCCAATCTTGAAAGGAATCTGTATCTTACGACACAACTTATAGACATGGACCGCAGCATGGTCATTGCCCTTAACATGTATGATGAGTTGAGGCGCAGCGGTGCAGAGCTTGATGTTGACATGCTAGGACAGATGATAGGAGTGCCTATGGTCCCTGTTGTATCAAAGACCGGTGAAGGGTTAAAACAGCTGTTCGACTCGGTAATATCTGTATATGAGGGGCGCAATAAGGCTGTACGTCATATACATGTGAATTTGGGGAAAGATGTGGAGCGGGCGATTGACGGAATCAAAGGTATTCTGAAATCTGACGCATATATAGGCAGGCATTTTTCGCCGCGCTACATTGCCATAAAGCTTCTTGAGCGGGACAGCGAAATTGAAGATTCGATAATGACAACCCCCAACGGAAATGAAATATTGGCGACGCGTGACAGGGTGTTGGCAAAGTTTGAAGAGAATACTGGTGAGGATATATGCTCGCAGATAGCAAACGAAAAATATGGGTTCATTGCAGGAGCATTGGCAGAAACGATGCATGAAGGAGAAAAGAGGATAAGTGATACCACCAGGATACTTGACGCATTCATTACTAATAAACTTTTCGGATTTCCACTGTTTTTCTCAGTGATGTTCGCAATATTCTGGGCCACTTTTGCAATAGGCAAATATCCGATGGAATGGATTGAAAATGGCGTGTCATGGCTGTCATCAGTAGTGGACACTACAATGTCTGAAGGACCATTGAAGGACTTGATTGTGGAAGGCATTATAGGTGGAGTAGGGGGCGTGATAGTATTCTTGCCCAATATATTGATATTGTATTTTTGTATATCGTTCATGGAAGACTCCGGCTACATGTCCAGGGCCGCTTTCATTATGGATAAAATCATGCACAGGATAGGGCTACATGGTAAGTCCTTTATCCCGTTGGTGATGGGGTTTGGGTGCAATGTGCCTGCTATTATGGCATCCAGGGCCATCGAGAGCCGGTCAAGCAGAATAATAACAATCCTCATAAACCCATTTATGTCCTGTTCGGCACGTCTGCCGGTATATGTGCTTATGGCTGGTACTTTTTTCCCTGCGCATGAGGCCGTAGTGTTTATGGGGCTGTATGTGTTGGGGATAATAGTTGCGGTGGTGACGGCGAGGTTGATGCGCAGGTTCTATTTCAAAAAAGACGAGACCCCATTTGTCATGGAGTTGCCGCCATACCGTGTGCCTACATTAAAAGCTTTGGTACGCCATATGTGGGGTAAGGGAGAACAGTATCTTAGGAAGATGGGTGGCATCATATTATTTGCAAGCATAATTGTATGGGTCCTGAATTATTTCCCCCTACATTCACAAAACAATGATACAACCAATTATGACGAAGGGCGTATCGATGTGGAACATGATTCATATCTGGAGATGGCAGGTAAAGCCATTACCCCGATAATGGAACCACTGGGATTCCATTGGAGGGCTTCGGTAGCAGCTCTCGCCGGTGTGCCGGCAAAAGAGATAGTCGTTTCCACTCTTGGTGTGCTATATTCCAACGACGAGACAGTTTCGGAGGCTAAGTTGGGACATCGGCTAACCTCGGTATCTCCATATACAGGAAACCCTGATTTCACACCGGCTGCAGCGTTGGCATTTATGGTGTTCATATTATTGTATTGCCCATGTATGGCTACAGTCACAGCTATTGTACGTGAATGCGGTTCGTGGAAATATGGCGTATTTACAGTTGTCTATAATACAGTCATGGCTTGGATTGTGGCGTTTGCTGTATACCGCATAGCGCTGCTGTTCTGAATGCTTATTTTTTGTTAAATATGATATACGTCAAAAGTACATTTCCTGACGCGTTTGTTTACCATATCAAATAATACCAATTGCTATGAGTTTAAAGAATTTAATTTCAGCGTTTGCGGCCACAGTTATGTTGATATCATCAGCCAGTATGTCAGCACAGTCGCATTATGGTTCAAATCCGGGTTTGCTTATTTCCGGGTCATGTGATGTATCTACCCTCCCACAGGCTGCCAAAAAGTTCATTGAAAAACATTTCCATGACGTCAATGTCAAGGAGTGCGAGCACGAGTATCTTGATGCGATATATAAGGTCAAACTTGTCAATGGCGTAGAATTGGAATTTGCCAATGACGGTAGTGTCGTGGAGATAGAAGCTGCAAAACGCCAGACCCTTCAGGAAAATATCGTAAAGGATGTTGTTCCTGGTAAAATATACAAGCATCTGAAAGAAAAGGGGCTTGCAGATGATGTCGAGTCTATCGAATACGAAAAGGGCAAAGTAATAGAGGTGGACGTTGCTATCAAAGGACCTGACACCTTCATGTATGACCTAGACGGCAATTTCCTTATTATAAAGGACTGATATTTGCTGATGGGAATCGCAATCCAGATGCGGCCTCATATGCCCATTTTGCGATTCCAAGTTCCAATGGAGAACTTGAACGGACTGAGAAAGTCCCATCATCCCCGATATAGAACCTTAACGGATGTCTGTTGTATGCAGAAGGCGCAGACGCTACTGCCTCTATTCCAATAAGGATATTATCTGGTATCATCCCAATATGAGTGCCATCGGCCAAAAGGTCGGCGGCACTCTTTTTGTGGCGGTGCATCAACCGGAATCCGATTCGGTTTATTATGCGTGATTTAGACGATGCGTATCCTATGGCCATTACATATGCTATTTTCAGCCCATGTGAATCCGGTTCAGGACTTATATGGGACGGATCGTATGAGCCAGTGGTAATGCATGTGCCTATTCCAAGCCTCAGGGCTTCCATTGTCAGGGACATCGATATATATCCGGCCTCAATCAGGTCATCATCACATCCTGACGTATAGCATATGGCATAATTGCGTACATTTTTGAACATCCCATAGCTGCGGCGGAACACATTGAACATGTTCCCGGATTCATCGTCCCACACAAACTTGAACACAATGGAATCACGGCATCCCATGGCCTTCTCCATAAGCCTTTCCCGTATGCCGCATGGTATCGGGTCTTTTGTGAATTCCCTTATACTACGGCGCAATTTCAATTCATCATGGATTGTCGGAGACATTGCAGTCATCAATTTGGTCAAGTAGCTGTCGTATTTGCCGCATAAGTTTCCTGTTTGTGTATTCCAGGCGCAGGCCTATAGCCAGACCGGCCAATCCGCCTATTATGCCGCTGATAAGTGCTCCTGGATAACCGTACTTATAGATATCCATCATTAACATGAATATCACGGGGGCAGCCATGATATACGACCACATGCGCATGCGTTTGCGGTATAATTCCAGTGTGGCGGCCTCCTTTATTGCAGCCGCAATAGGCATTGAAAGATAGTCGCGGGTGCTTAACCGCCATAGAAGATAGCCGTGGGCAGCCCCGATGATTATAAAGTATGACACATAGCATACGATTGTCGCCGTTGTCAATGCAATTTCATTTTTCATATAGATTATAAATATAGGCGCCAGGCAACATACAAGAAGCATGTTTCGTATGCGCGCTATAAGCCTGCGGTTGATCGATGTCACCTTATTTGTCTGTATGTCATGCCTCAAACGCATATTTTCAACCTGAAGATCCTCAACTTTTATATTGAGTGATTTCCATTGTTCACGTAAATTATCAAGATCCATGGTCGTATTTTAGTCGTGTCTTTATGGTCATTTATAAGTCAGCTGTTACCCATCTCAATAAGATGGTTTTTGATGCGGTATAGCCTTGATGCGATATTTGCCTTCGACAGGCCGGTGATAGATGCGATCTCATCATACGGCTTTTCATCGAGCCATAGCATTATTATCGCCTTGTCTAGCGGGTTTAGTTTCGATATCAGGCGGTACATGTTCTTAAGGTCGGCAGTGCGTGTGGAATCATCCGCGGCAATTTCCGGAATGGCGTCTAGCTGAAGTCCGCCATTGTGCCTGCGGGTAGAACGGTGGTACGATACGCATGTATTGAACGCCAGCCTATATATCCAAGTCGACATCTTGCATTCTCCTCTCCACTTGTCAAGTCCTTGCCAAAGATTTATCATCACCTCCTGATATAGGTCATCTAATGTTGCGGTTTCATTGGCGTACATATAGCACACTTTTATAATCAGTTGGCGGTGCGATGCCAACATTTCCATAAAACGCTCGTCTTTGGATACTGGTGATGTGCGTGCCGAGGCCATTGGTCTACTTTCCGCTCATTTTTAGAAATGTATCCTCATCTATTATCGGGATGTTCAGGTTGGCCGCCTTCTCTAGTTTGGCTGGCCCCATATTTTCACCCGCAAGTACGTAGTCAGTCTTCTTTGATATGGAGCTTACGTTACGCCCTCCGTATTGTTCGATCATACTTTTGTATTCGTCGCGTGAATGGTGCGTAAATGTGCCGCTTATCACTATGGCTTTTCCGCCTAGTACATCAGAATGCTCATATGCCGCCGTATCTTCCGGCATGGACATTTGCAGTCCTGCATCCTTTAGCCGACGCACTATTTCCCTGTTGACTGGAGATGAGAAATATTCGGTTATGGACTCCGCTATTTTTATGCCTACATCCTCAATGGCGCAAAGTTGCTCGATTGTCATTCCCATAAGGGTGTCTATGTCCCGTGCAGCCCTGGCCACTTTTTTTGCGGTGGTATCTCCTACAAACGGGATTGACAGCGCAAACACCACCCGTTCAAATGGCACTTGGCGTGATGCCTCGAGTCCCTCGAGTACGCGCTCTGCACTGCGGTTTCCGAACCCATCAAGCGTCAGCAGCGACTGGGCATCAAGGCTGTAAAGGTCTGCAATGTCCTTGATAAGGCCGTTGTCATATAGCGCTTGTGCAGTCTCTTCGCCGATGCCGTCTATATTCATCATGCGCCGGCCGACAAAATGCTCTATGCGGCCGACAATCTGCGGCGGACAGGCATAGCGGTTGGGGCATACCCATGCCGCCTCGCCTTCTATTCGGCAAAGGGGGCTGCCGCATGCCGGGCAATGGCTTACAAATTTTACCTTTTTCGCATCCGTCTGCCGGGAAGAGATGTCGACATCAACAATCTTTGGGATTATTTCCCCACCTTTTTCAACATACAGCATGTCATGGTCGTGAATGTCGAGCTGCCGTATTATGTCTTCGTTATGCAGTGATGCACGTTTGACCACTGTGCCCGACAGCTTTACCGGTTCAAGGTTGGCGACAGGCGTGATTATGCCCATACGCCCGACTTCAAAAGATACAAACTGCAATCTGGTCAAAGCACGTTCGGCAGCAAATTTATATGCTACAGCCCACCGTGGAGACTTCGCTGTGAACCCCAGATTCAGCTGTTGCCGTAGCGAATCCACCTTGAACACCAGCCCGTCAGTGGCTACGGGCAGATCCTTTCTTGCCTTGTCCCAATATTTGATATATTTTTCTACCTCCTCTACAGTGTTTAGGCGTTTCATGGCGTCAGACACCTTGAAGCCCCATTTCCTGGCCTCAGCCATATTGTCGTAATGGCATGACGCTGGCAGGTCCTCCCCAAGCATATAATAGAAATAGGCATCAAGGCCACGCCTCGATACTTCTGATGGGTCGAGGGTCTTAAGCGTGCCCGCCGCCGCATTACGCGGATTGGCGAAAAGCGGCTCTTCATTGAAAGCCCTACGCTCGTTCAATTCGTCAAATTCTTTCCACGGAAGGACGATTTCCCCGCGTATCTCAAACTTTTCCGGCCATCCTTCACCCTGTAGCGTAAGAGGTATGGAACGTATTGCTTTTATATTGTTGGTCACAACATCGCCTTTTTCGCCATCTCCACGGGTGACAGCCCTCACCAGACGCCCGTGTTCATAAATAAGCGAAATGCTTGTGCCGTCAAATTTCATTTCCCCTACAATAGAGAACTGTTGTCCTCCAAGGCTGTTTGATGTGCGGTTGACCCATTCATCAATCTCATCTATGGAATAAGTGTTTCCCAAAGAAAGCATAGGATAAATATGCCTGGCCTGTTCAAACCCTTTTGACAGGTCGCTACCTACACGGTGCGTTGGCGACAGCGGGTCATCCAGTTCGGGATATGCGGTTTCGAGCTCCTGCAGCTCACGCATAAGCCTGTCGAATTCGATATCGGAGATTTCAGGCGAATTCTCGACATAATATCTGTAGTTATGGTAGTTTAATGCTTGGCGTAGTTCATTAACGCGCTGGATGGCATCGCTCATTGATATATATGATGTGATATTATTTTATACAAAATTACAACAAAACTGACACAGATGCAAACATAAAATAAAAGACGTGCGCTACAGCAATGCAATCCTGCCCATGTTAATAAATAAATTTGCTAAAATGAAAACTTTTTGAGAATTTTGCAGTCTAAAGTTATCCAAAACAGACAACGATTAAATACCTGTGGAAAATAAACATTATAGTTACGATGAAGCTTATGATGCCACGTTGAAATATTTCAATGGGGATGAGCTGGCAGCCCGTGTATGGGTAAGTAAATATGCATTGAAGGATTCGTTCGGCAACCTTTATGAACTCACTCCAGACGACATGCATCATCGCTTGGCCTCGGAAATTTCACGCATAGAGGCTAAATATCCGAATCCGATGTCTCATGAAGAGATTTTCGGACTCATGCGTGATTTCAGATATATAGTGCCACAGGGAAGCCCAATGACCGGGATAGGCAACAATTACCAGGTCGGTTCTCTAAGCAATTGCTTTGTCATAGGGCTTGACGGGCATCCCGATTCGTATGGCGGTATCATACGGATTGATGAGGAACAGGTGCAGTTGATGAAGCGTCGGGGTGGGGTAGGCCATGACCTGTCGCACATCCGTCCTAAGGGTACTCCTGTAAAAAATTCCGCCTTGACTTCGACTGGTCTGGTGCCATTCATGGAACGTTACTCAAATTCCACAAGGGAGGTCGCTCAGGATGGCCGCCGAGGAGCACTTATGATGACAGTCTCGATAAAACATCCTGACTCGGAGGCTTTTATCGACGCAAAGATGACCGAAGGCAAGGTGACAGGCGCTAATGTGTCTGTACGTATCGACGATGATTTCATGAAGGCGGTCACTGAAGGCACAGTCTACAGGCAGCAATTCCCTGTAGATACGGAAACCCCGGCTACGGTAAAAGACGTAGATGCCCAGGCGCTATGGGCAAAGATTATCCACAATGCATGGAAGGCGGCAGAACCGGGAGTCCTCTTTTGGGATACCATCACCCGTGAATCTGTTCCCGACTGCTATGCCGACCTTGGATTCCGTACCATTTCTACAAACCCGTGCGGGGAGATACCGTTGTGCCCGTACGACAGTTGCCGTCTGTTGGCCATAAACCTGTATTCATATGTAAAAAATCCGTTTACGCCGGAAGCTGAGTTCGATTTTGCCCTGTTTGGCGAGCATGTTGCCAAGGCCCAGCGCATGATGGACGATATTATTGACCTCGAAATCGAGAAGATAGACCAGATACTTGATAAAGTCGGCGAAGACCCCGAGACAGAGGAAGTAAAAAGCACCGAACGTAATCTGTGGATAAAAATAAAGACCAAGACAGGCAAAGGACGTAGGACCGGGGTCGGCACTACCGCCGAAGGTGATATGCTGGCAGCCATGGGCCTGAGGTACGGCACGGAAGAGGCTTCGGCATTCTCTGAGAAAGTGCATAAGGCATTGGCTATCGCCGCATATGGCTCATCTGTCAACATGGCGCGTGAGCGTGGCGCGTTTGAAGTATATGATTCCGCGCGTGAAAAAGACAACCCCTATATCTCCAGGCTTCGCGATGCATCCCCACAATTATATGAGGACATGGTGAAATATGGACGCCGAAATATCGCATGCCTTACAATAGCCCCTACGGGGACTACAAGCCTCATGACACGCACCACATCCGGAATCGAACCGGTGTTTATGCCCGTATATAAGCGCCGCCGCAAAGTCAATCCGTCGGATGTAAACATCCGTGTCGATTACGTGGACGACACCGGCGATGCCTTTGAAGAATATGTGGTCTACCATCCCAAGTTTGTCGACTGGATGAAACTGAATTCCATTCCGGTAAAGGACGATTATTCACAGGCCGAACTGGATGCCCTCGTTGCACGTTCGCCCTATTATAAGGCGACAGCCAACGACATCGACTGGCTGGAGAAAGTCAAGATGCAGGGCCGCGTACAGAAATGGGTCGACCATTCTATCTCTGTCACCATAAACCTCCCCTCGGATGTGGATGAAGAACTTGTCAACAGGCTTTATATCGAAGCATGGCGCTCAGGCTGTAAGGGCTGCACGGTATACCGCGATGGCTCACGTTCGGGAGTGCTTGTATCATTGGAAAAGAAAAAAGCGCCCGAACCATCCGCACAGCCGATGGTCATCGCCCATAAGCGACCCAATGAGCTGGAAGCGGATGTCGTACGTTTCCAGAACAACAAGGAAAAATGGATTGCATTCATCGGACTGCGTGATGGAAAGCCTTATGAGATATTTACGGGCCTGGCCGACGATGAGGATGGCATCTTTTGCCCTAAAAGCGTAAGCCACGGAAAGATTATAAAGGCTGTGGACGAGAACGGCAATAAACGCTACGATTTCCAGTTCATTAACAAACGCGGATACAAGACCACAATCGAGGGCCTCTCTGAAAAATTCAATCCTGAATATTGGAATTATGCAAAATTGATTTCAGGAGTGTTGCGGTACGGTATGCCCATCGACCAGGTGCTTAAGCTCGTTGGAGGCCTTGAGCTGAACAGCCAGTCCATAAACACATGGAAAATGGGCGTGGAAAGGGCACTTAAGAAATATCTGCCCAACGGCACGCAGGCCAGCGGCCAGCGCTGCCCCAATTGTGGACAGGAATCGCTGGTATATCAGGAAGGCTGCCTCATCTGTACCTCTTGTGGTACATCAAAATGCGGATAAGCACCATTGTACATTCGGGCTCTTTGTCATAAATTTGCATATTAATTAGAGTTGACGCATCATATGAAGATACTTGTTACCGGAGCTGACGGGCAATTAGGACAGGAACTCCCGGACGTACTGGAGGCGGCTATGCCCGGAATCACCACATATGTGGGGCATAAGGAACTGGATATAACCGATGCCGGCGCTGTAGAGCGCTACATATCGGAAGGCGGTTTCACCCACGTTGTGAACTGTGCGGCATACACTGCTGTCGACAGGGCCGAGGAGGATAAGAGCACGTGTACTGCCGTAAATGTTGACGGTATCCGTAATATTGCCCGGCTTGCCGAACCGCTGGGATTGCATATCATACATATATCCACTGATTACGTATATGATGGCAATTCCTGTCGTCCATACACCGAAGCCGATAAGGTATCCCCACTGTCGCATTATGGCTCCACAAAGCGGAAAGGCGAGACATCATTGCTCGGATTGTCGCCCGATGCGGTCATCATACGCACCTCATGGCTGTATTCCGGGAAAAGCGGCAGGAATTTTCCCGGAGCGATACTACGCCGTGCCATACAGGATGGCCAGCTGCATGTTGTCGCCGACCAGGTCGGCACACCTACCGATGCAAAAGACCTTGCAGCGGTCATCGCGGTCATACTGGCTTCGCCGCAATGGATACCGGGCATCTACAATTACTCTAATGAAGGGGTCGCGTCATGGTACGATTTCGCAAAGGCCATACTTCGTATAGGAGGCCTCTCCGATGTGAAGGTCATGCCCATAAAGTCTGCGGACTATCCTGTAGCCGCCGGACGTCCGGTCTACGCCGTCCTTGACAAGTCATTGATTAAGGCTACATATGGCATAGAGATCCCTCATTGGGAAGAAAGCCTCCGACGCACAATGTCGTTATACGGCAATGATGCATTTAAAAATATTTGAATATATAAACCATTAAGT
>VSPW01000129.1 GCA_009775535.1 Muribaculaceae bacterium | reverse complement strand
ATTATGAATAAAATACCGGCATTACGGACCGGGTCATGGCTTGTCTATAACGGGTATGGCATCAATCCGTAATCCTATCGTGATGGATAATACCGCAAGAACGATTGTCTTTTTATTGAAGTTCATTGTATTTTAGTATTCTGTATCAGAATTTGGTGACTACCATACGTATATGGGTGAGATGTCTTAATAATTCAGGTAGACGATCTAATATCAACATGTTGGCTCCGTCACTTTTTGCTATATTGGGATTTTGATGAGTCTCTATAAATATACCATCTGCGCCTACAGCGACCCCGGCACGTGCGATTGTCTCTATCAGTTCTGGCCGACCGCCTGTCACGCCTGCAGCTTGGTTCGGCTGCTGTAATGAATGGGTTACATCAAGTATCACAGGACAACCATTTTCTTGCATCACAGGTATGCCTCTATAGTCAACTACAAGGTCTCCATATCCAAATGTTACGCCACGTTCTGTCACTGCCACTTGTGAATTTCATGCATCGCGACCTTTCTGTCCTGCAAATTTCATGGATTCAGGAGACAGGAATTGTCCTTTTTTTATATTGACAAATTTTCCTGTTTTTGCGGCAGCAATTAGTAGGTCTGTCTGTCGGCATAAGAATGCAGGTATTTGGAGCATGTCAACATATTCTGCTGCCATTGCGGCCTCACTTGCAGAATGGATATCTGTTACAACCGGAATCCCAAATTCATTCCTTATTTTTGCGAGTATCTTAAGTGCTTTTTCATCTCCGATGCCGGTAAAGGAGTCCAGGCGCGACCGGTTGGCTTTCCGGTAAGAACCTTTGAATACATATGGAATCCCTAGGGTTTCGGTGATCCTTACAATTTTGTCGGCTATATCAAGAGCCATTTCTTCTCCCTCAATTACGCACGGCCCTGCCAACAGGAAAAAATTGTTTGTTGGAGATGATTTTAGGTAATCCAATATGGAACGTGATTCCGGATTCATGTTATGTATATTATTGATTTATATATTTTTTTGATTGATTTGGCTTATGATATGAAATGTGTCACAAGCAACAAGGGCCGCTGTTTCTGTCCGAAGTCTGTTATTGCCTAGTGTTACAGGGGTATAACCTGATTCCAGACAATACGAGACTTCTTGAGGTGAAAAATCACCTTCAGGCCCAATAAGTATTATTGCATCATTTGGATATTCGTATTCTTTTGCCAACAGATTGCGCTTTTGCATATTGTCATCGCCGCAGTATGCAATAAATTTTTTGGATACGTTTATTTCAGATACAACTTTTTTTATAGGGGTCATTGGCCATATCTCTGGCAGTACCGTTTTTAATGACTGTTTCATAGCTGATATAGCTATCTTTTCCAGCCGTTCGGTCTTTATTTCTTTACGCTCGCTGTGAGTGCATAGCATAGGTATTATGCGGTTCACACCGATTTCTGTAAGTTTTTCCACTAACCATTCCATGCGGTCAAGATGTTTTGTAGGAGCGACTGCTACTGTCAAATTCTGACTCCATGGCAATTGCAATGTAACCTTACTTATAATTTCGACTGCAGTGGCCTTTGGATTTCCGCTTACAATCCTGCATTGATATCGATTTCCGTGACCATCAATTACGTCGATGACATCTCCTTCACCCATCCGCAATACACGTATACAATGCTTTGAATCGCTTTCAGGCAATTTAAGTGATGTCTCTATATTTGGGGCATAAAATTGTATCATTGTAGGCTGTAAGCTATGTTATTGGATGATATATTTAATCATTTGTCATTCCGCCAGGTGTTTCTAGGGCCTCTTTTATTTCTTTTTCCCTGTCGGTACTGTTCAAATTGGCTTTATCATTAAAAATAAAATAGAACAATATTGTGACCACAAGAGCAAATCCGGCAAATATGAGCCAAGATGTGTGCCAGCCTTCAATCTGTGGCATACCTTCTGGCTGAGAATTTACGTAATGGTTTATGACTTGCTGTGCGGCTAGTGTTCCTACTGTAGCCCCTACCCCGTTTGTCATAAGCATAAATAATCCTTGCGCGCTAGAACGGATTGAAATATCAGTTTTTGCATCGACATACAGTGATCCTGATACATTGAAAAAGTCGAATGCAATTCCATATATTATCATTGACAGAATTAGAAGCCATACACCATTTCCTGGATCACCAATACCGAAGAATCCAAACCGGAATACCCATGCAATCATTGACATTAACATGACAATTTTTATACCGAACCGTTTCAAGAAAAATGGTATAAGAAGGATGCATAGCGCCTCGCTGATTTGTGATAGGGAAATCAATGCATTGGCATTATTTACGCCCCAGTCGTTTGCATATGCAGGGATGGTTCCAAAAGCTTGAATGAAAGGATTGGCAAAGCCGTTAGTAATCTGCAATGAGATGCCAAGTAACATTGAAAATATGAAAAATATGGCCATCTGTTTTTGTCGGAACAATGCAAATGCCTTAAGGCCGAATACTTCTGATAATGATTTGATTTTCTTATTTCGGTCTATAGGGCAATTAGGCATTGTAAGTGCATATGCGGCAAGAATAAAACTGAGTATACCAGATGTGAATAATTGAGCATATGTATTCTGAAATCCGGTGAAATTCACAAATAGCATGGAACATATGAACCCGATTGTACCGAATACACGTATTGGTGGATAATGCTTTATCGTATCTAATCCAGCTTTGTCTAAAGCTGTATATGCCACTGAATTTGACAGGCCAATAGTTGGCATGAAAAATGCTACTGATAATGTATATAGGGTGAAAAGTATACTGAAATCAGGTGTCGGATCTGTCAGCATTGCATATATTCCGGCAGATATCATAAATCCGCCTGCCAGTACATGGCTTATTGACAGCATCTTCTGCGCTGGAATCCAGCGGTCGGCAATTATACCTATTATGGCTGGCATAAACATGGATACGATTCCTTGGATTGCATAGAACCAACCTATTTCACTTCCTAATTTTATGCTGTATAGATAGCTTCCGAGTGATGTAAGGTAAGCGCCCCATACAGCAAATTCCAAAAAATTGAGAAGAGAGAGACGGATTTTTATATTCTTCATTTTTCAGGTAATTATTTTTAAGTATTGAATTCTATTTTTTCGAGGAATTGCGTTTATTGTTGAGGATTTTGCTTATATTGGCTGCTTCCTCATAATTTTCCTCTTCGATTAAACGCGCAAGGCGTTTTTCAAGTTCCTCAATTGCGAGATTCTCCAGTTTGGGCTCAAATCGGTTGGATTCATGTCCGAAATCATCATCTTCAAGTGTCTCTCTTTGTATTTTTTCGTTGTCTTGTTCGTCTTCCATTATAAATCCGGCCTCTGTCAAGATATCAGTAGTAGTATATATGGGCGTATCTGTCCGTATTGCTATAGATATGGCGTCCGAAGTCCTGCTGTCAAGAACAACTTCCCTGTCGCCATCGCTGAAAGTAAGTTCAGAATAAAAAATACCGGATTCAAATTTGTATATGAAGACGTCCCTTAAGGTTACCCCGAAAGCATGTGTAAAACTGACAAAAAGGTCATGGGTAAGTGGCCGTGGTGGAATAATATTTTCCATTTTGATGGCTATAGCCTGAGCTTCGGCAGAACCGATTATTACTGGTATTCGGTATGGACCGTTCTCTTGTGCCAATATCAAGGCATAAGCATCATTGTGGATTTTATTATATGAAATCCCCATTACCCGCATCTTTATGCGGTTAGATGTTTTATCGTGGCTCATATCAGTTTTTCAGTCATTTGTCCTGTTATTATACCGCTTCCATGGCATATACGCTTGTCAGAGTCGTATATTACGGCGAATTGTCCAGGAGCAATACCCTGGACCTTTTCTTGGCTTTCAATTATATATTCAGAATCCTTAATATGTATCAGCCGCCCTGAAATGAAAGTTGGTGTATGTCGGTTTTTGAACGTTATATCTAATTCTTTTAATTGTGACGGGATTGGATTGGATGTTATCCAATGCATTTCGTCAAGGTGTAACGTCCGTCCATATTGCTTTTCTGTCCCATACCCGTTCGATACATATACAACATTGTCATGTATGTTCTTTTTAACGACATACCATGGCCCTCCACTCAGACCTAAGCCCTTGCGCTGACCTATGGTGTGAAACCAGAACCCGGAATGTTCCCCAAGTTTGCGTCCTGTCTCTATTTCAATAATTGGGCCTCGTTTTTCACCAAGATGACGTCGTATGAAATCGTTGTAATTTATTTTTCCAAGAAAACATATGCCTTGAGAGTCTTTTCTCGATGCATTTGGCATATTGGTTTCTATTGCAATTTTTCTTACATCAGATTTTGGCATCTCACCTATTGGAAATATCAGATGCGAGAGCTGTGAATAATCTATACGGGCAAGGAAGTCGGTCTGGTC
This sequence comes from Muribaculaceae bacterium, assembly GCA_009775535.1. Classification (GTDB taxonomy): domain Bacteria; phylum Bacteroidota; class Bacteroidia; order Bacteroidales; family Muribaculaceae; genus CAG-873. The sequence continues at coordinate 1,320 of VSPW01000129.1, read as the reverse complement.
TTTTACCGGGTCTACGGCAGTACCTAAATATACAAGCCCATTTTTTTCGATAGTAGTAGCGTAGTGCCCTGTAGCTGTCTTTTCAAACTCTTTCCCCCAGCGCTGTTCAAAATATCCGAATTTGATCATTCTGTTGCACATTATGTCAGGATTGGGGGTAAGCCCTTGTTGTACGGTATGGAGGGCATATTCCATGACATTGTCCCAATATTCTTGATGAAGGCTTACTACATCAAACGGACATCCGAAACGGCGTGCAATGAAACGGCACATTTCTATATCTTCTTCGGCGGAACAGTCTCCTTCATCCGTATCAAGACCTATACGTATATAGAATAGATGCAGATCATGGCCCTGTTCCAGCAACCGGTGTACGGCTACAGCGCTATCAACGCCGCCAGAGATAAGCATTGCTATCTTCATATTTTATACTGGAAGATTTTGTTACTGTTTAAGCATATGTCCTTGGAAGGAATTGATTATATCATCCACGGAAAATCCCTTGCCTCTGATTGTCATATTTCTGGCAAGGTAGACTATGTATGGGATATTATCTTCAAGCTCAAAATATTCAGAGGCATCAGGCGCTGCGCCGGATATCCAGTTTGAAGGTGTGCTTCCCATGGCATCTATGACTTCTGGGGTGGCTTCTGACGGATATATGTTTATTATATTCAGACGCCCGTCTTCAATCATACGGTTCAATGCATAATCTGCCGAGAGCCGTAGTTTTGCTAGGTTACAGCCTTCACAGTCTGGAGTAGTGAATAGAAGGATGACCATAGGAGTTGCATGCTGTGAAAGTGAACTGATAGAGCCATCTGCCTGTGTAAACTTGATGTCTGGTGCGCGCATTCCTACTTGGGACGATTCCAATATCTTTGAAATCCGGGAATAATATCGTTTTTCTTCGTTTGGGATTTTCTTATGATTGGCCGCAGCCTTTGCAAAAGGCAGGAAAAGCTGTTCGCTATAATATTGTGCCGTATCACAATACAGGTACGACTCTGCCATTTTTACAATAGCCAATGTGTTCTTATGTGATTTTTTGACCTTGCCCAATAATTCGTCAACTGCCATAAAGGCAGTATCGGCTGTCGCATATGGCATGAATGAGATGAAGTCGCCGAAAGCCGATTTCATTTTAGGAAGGGACGAGAAGGCATTCTTAAAGTTACAGTGATCCCAAAAATGGTATATGAGGTAGTTACATCGCTCATCCAGGCGCACCAGGTTCTCAGGTGGAGTTGGATATGGGAAATATCTTTCTTGAGCCTGAGTCTCTGTATTTAGCCCCAATAAAGAGAGTATGAATATTGA
>VSPW01000128.1 GCA_009775535.1 Muribaculaceae bacterium | reverse complement strand
GGCCGTATTATGGAGGGACGCCGTTACAGCGATGGGCTTCATCAGGCCATTTAGGCAAAAGAGGGCGTCAAGGTAGAGGCCGCGACGCAGACATTTGCCACCATCACTCTCCAGAACTACTTCCGTATGTACCATAAGCTGGCCGGTATGACCGGTACGGCCGAGACAGAGGCCGGTGAGCTGTGGGATATCTACAAGCTTGATGTCGTGACTATTCCCACCAACCGTCCTGTGGCACGTAAGGATATGAACGACCGCGTGTATAAGACCAAGAAAGAGAAATATGCGGCAGTGATTGACGAGATCGTACGTCTTGTTGGCGAAGGACGTCCGGTGCTCGTAGGCACTACGTCGGTCGAGATATCGGAGCTCCTTAGCCGTATGTTGAAGCTACGCAATATTCCCCACAACGTCCTTAACGCCAAGTTGCATCAGAAAGAGGCTGACATTGTGGCTCTTGCCGGAAAGGCTGGCACTGTGACGATTGCTACAAATATGGCAGGCCGCGGTACGGACATCAAGCTTCCTCAGGAAGTAAAGGATGCAGGCGGCCTTGCTATCATTGGTACGGAGCGTCATGAGTCACGGCGTGTCGACCGTCAGTTGCGCGGACGTTCCGGACGACAGGGCGACCCTGGATCTTCCGTATTCTATGTGTCATTCGAGGACCAGTTGATGCGCCTTTTCGCAACCGACCGTGTGATGAAGATGCTTGATACGCTCGGCTTGAAGGAAGGGGAGATGATTGAGTCGAAAATGGTGACCCACGCCATTGAGAACGCCCAGAAACGTGTTGAAGAGAACAACTTCGGCATACGTAAGCGCCTGCTTGAATACGATGATGTCATGAATAAGCAGCGTACCTACATATACTCACGGCGCAACCATGCCCTCAAAGGGGAGCGTATTGGTATCGACATAGCGAATATGCTTTATGACATCGTTGAAAATATAGTAAACACATATGACCAGCAGAACGATTATCCCGATTTGACGCTTGAACTGTTCAAGGTCCTCTCTATTGAGACGCCGTTTACCGAGGAACAGTTCCGCAATATGTCAAAGGAAGATGTAATTGAAAAGATACATGCAGCGGCCACAGATGCGCTTGACCGTAAGAGCAAACGTATACAGGAAGTGGCCATGCCTGTGATAAAGGAATGGGTCGAGGAGCGTCAGGCCAAAGGCCTTATTGTCGTTCCGATTACAGATGGCAAACGTGTGTTCCATCTTCGTGTAGACATTATCGAGGCATACAATACAGAATGCCGTGCGGTTGTAAAGGAGTGGCATAAGGCAATCCTGCTTGTCACTATTGATGAGCTATGGAAGGAGCACCTCCGAGAGCTCGACCAGTTGCGTCAGTCTGTACAGAATGCGTCATACGAACAGAAAGACCCGTTGGTTATCTACAAGGTTGAGTCGTTCCACCTGTTTGAGAATATGCTGAACAGTCTAAATGTGAAGGCAATGTCTGCGTTGATGAGAGGACAGATATACCTGCGTCCGGCAAACAATGCCGTACAAGGCAACACCTCGACATCAGTATCGGCTTCTGGGTCAAATTCAGGGGCACAGCAGCAGGCCGCACCCGCACGTCAGCCTGAAGTCAAACAGGCCGCACCGGATATGCCCCGTGACTACACCAACTACCGCACATCAAAAGGCTCACTTCCCGGCGAGGACGAACAGCGCCGTGCTGCCTCGGCACAGCAGGGCGAAAAGCAGCGGCCCATGCCAATGAAGGCTGCTCCTAAAGTAGGTAGGAATGACCTCTGCCCATGCGGCAGTGGAAAGAAGTACAAGAACTGTCACGGACAGGGAATGTAATCGGTCATAAATACAGATAAAGACAACGGGGTTGTGCATTACGGCATAGCCCCGTTGTCTTTATCTGTTGATTGGCCCGTCTGACTTATATATTTTTTACGGAGTCTTGGACTTTGTAGTATGGTAAGTTAGCCTTCTGGTAATACATTGGTGTAGTGTAAGTGTCCGATAGAGTAGGTATTTTAGAAGTATCGTCATTGAATTAACTTTGTGGGAAAAATAAAATATGGTAACAACGAATACAGATAATGAAGAGTCGGCGTTCTCCAGGCGATATGCAAGGCTAACCAAGGCGACGGCGTATCCCGTTATAGAGCGCTATTTCGCCAGCGGGGAACTTCCTAGTACGTCCTACAGTCGCGAGGGCCTGACGGAACACTAGTTCTACAAATGGCGTAAAAACTATCTCTTCTGCAGCTCACACCAAGCCGCCCGTGACGCAGCCAGGATATATTTTCTCATAGGTACATGACGGCTGTGCGGACACAACTCCCACAGATGGCACACCGACATACTGTGCTGCATCAACGACTGCCGCACATCTAAGCTCCACACACTCCTACCCTGAAACTGGACTCCGGAATCGGCCTCCACAAACAGCCACTGAATATCCCTATATCACATCTCACCAATTCCACGTCCTACCCCACCACATCTTAATTGTCACCCTACTTTATCGGATACTTACACATCACCTAGGCATTCTTTCGCAGTCAATCTGCTCAACAACGGAGTCAATATCAAAACCGTTGCCTTTCCTTCTCGGCCACGCCGGACTCAAGCATACTGAGAAATACACCATCGTTGTCGATTCCCTCAAACGAGAAGCCATAGATTCCCTGCCGGATATTTCCTTTTGATGTACATATTCTACTGTAAACAAAAAAATATTACCTTTGTATATGGAAACGAATAATTCTCAACTCGTAATATATCAGACCCCTCAGGGAGACACTCGTATAGATGTAAGAGTCAAAGGGGATACAATCTGGCTTACTCAGCGTCAGATTGCGGAACTGTTTGGAACAAAAGTCCCAGCTATCTCCAAACATCTTAAGAACATCTTTGCGTCAGGCGAACTTCAGGAAGATATGGTTATTTCCAAAATGGAAACAACCACTCGACATGGTGCGATAGCAGGTAAGACTCAAACGACAGAAACCAATTTCTATAATCTTGATGCCATACTTTCAGTTGGATATCGTGTTAACTCCAAGAACGCCACCGAATTTCGTATGTGGGCAAATCAGGTGTTGAAACAGTACCTTTTACAAGGCTACGCCATCAACGAGCGGCTTGCCGCACAGAAATATGACGAGTTGAGCCAGTTGGTCAAAGTTTTGGGCCGTACCATACAGAATCAGGAGAATTTGACAGAGAACAGCCGCTCGCTGCTCGATGTCGTTGTAGATTACACCTACGCACTTGACACCCTTGACCGCTACGATTATCAGGAGCTGAAGATTGAGGACACTACCGGCAAAGAGGCATTCTATGCCACATACGAAAATGCGATGGAGGTCATCCGTGAGCTTCACGAGAAATTCGGCGGCAGCACATTGTTCGGTAACGAGAAAGACGATTCCTTCAAGAGTTCCATCGGTCAGATATACCAGACATTCGGCGGCGTTGACCTCTATCCGTCAGTGGAGGAAAAAGCCGCTATGCTCCTGTATCTTGTCACCAAGAACCACTCCTTCAGCGATGGTAACAAACGCATTGCCGCCACACTGTTCCTGTGGTTCCTCAACGGCAACGGCATCCTTTATAATGAAGACGGCTCAAAACGCATCGCCGACAATACTCTTGTCGCCCTCACCCTGATGATAGCCGAAAGCCGCACCGAAGAAAAGGACACAATGGTCAAAGTAATCGTCAACCTCATCAACAAGAATAACTAAGATTATAACTGATAAATTTCATTATCAACTTAAAACTAGACTGTTAGTTGCTTTTTATATTTTTCAATCACATCAAAGGCCTGATGCACGGTAAAACTCCTATCATTGTGAGTGTGTTGCCCTCCCTGAAGCTATACACAAAGCTCGGTTCCAATAGGTTTTATTTATCGATTAATTATTATTCTAATTGTACTTTTTTTGATTTACCATTTTGATTTATAATATATAATCCTGATTTGAGGTTCGTATATTTAATTAAGCCTTCGTATAAACAAATCCCGCTTAAAGTATATATCTTTACCTCTGTATTATTATCAAATATAACTTCCTCAATACCACTTTCATCGACAATATTTATTCTACATTCTGTCTGTGCTCCAAAACCATCTTTTGCACGTGCTATTATAGATGTTGTTCCTATGTGATTGGCAGTAATTACTCCATCAACTACTGATGCGATTGATGGGTCAAGAGACTCCCACATTATTGATTGATTAGAAGCATTATTCGGTATAATAGTTACGCCCATTGTTTCTTTATCACCAATCAAAATATCTACTATATCAGAACTGAGAATAATATTTGATACAGGAATTACTACTTTTACAATACATTCTGATGAAACCTTAGGCCCTTCGGCACATGAAACAGTAATTTTAGTCTCTCCTTCTTTGATAGCATAAATCCATCCGTTTTGACTAACTGAGGCAATAGACGGGTCTGAGGATTCCCATAATAGAATATTATTATCTGCATTATTAGGAGATATCGTAGCAATGATGGAATGCCCCTCACCAATGGGTAGAGTCACATTATCTTCACTTAGCTTGATTCCCGTAACAGGCGTTTTAACATTTACTGTACAAGTTGCTGAAATATTTGATCCATCTATGGATTCTGCCTTTATATAAGCAGATCCGGGATTAATCCCTTTAACGATACCATTTTCATCTACAGTCGCGACATCATTATTAGAACTAGTCCATTTCAAAACTTGGTTTGTAGCATTTAATGGAGTAATTGATGGTTCGATTTGAAATGAATCTAATGGATAGATATTCTTATAGCCTGAGTTAAAAGTAATATCGGTAATTATAATGTCAACTTTTAAATCTCCTATAATATTACCAAATTTTTTCCAATTATCGGCTGAGCTATATAATTCTTCTGTCCCTACAGGAACATGAAGAGTTATATATTCAGGGTAACTATTAGAAAATGCAGAGTAATATAAAGTCGGAGGAGTAAGTGCTTCTACATAAACTACGTCAAGTTTTGAACAGTTTTCGAAAGTCTCATCTCCAATATACTTCATTAATTGGCTAATATGAACATCTCTTAAATTCGTACATCCTGAGAAAACCCATGATGTAAGAGATTTTATGCCGATGGGTAAATCAATAGAACTCAATGAAGTACAATACTGGAAGGCACCAATACCTAATTCTGTTAATGACGGAGAAATCATCTCAAAATTCAAAGAATGGCAACTTCTAAAAGCATATTTACCAATTATAGTTAATTTATCATTGAAACAAAAATCTTTAAGATTTGTACAATGCTCGAAAGCATATTCACCAATAGAAGTTACACTTTCTGGCAATGAGAAAGATATAAGATTATCACAATAAGCAAAACAATTATCAGGGATTTTTTCAATTCCACCTTTTATTGAAACGTTTTGTAAATTAGAACATCCCCAAAAGGCCCATTCTTCTATAGAAGTAATATTTTCGTTCAATTCAATTTTTGCTAATCCAGTACACTTTTGAAAAGCGGATGAAGGAATAGTAGATATTGAAATAGGTATATTAATTTCTGTTAATGAGGAGCACGATTGAAAAACTCCAGGCCCAATAGTTTCAATTCGATCATTAAAATTAAATTCAACAAGATTTGAGTTATTAGCAAATGCAGAACCAAAGATATGCTTAACGGATTTACCTAATGTTACAGTTCTAAGAGATTGTCTAAATTTTAGTGATTAAAAATTTTATAGCGGCGAAATCAATCATTTCTTCAGCGGATTCATTGGT
>VSPW01000127.1 GCA_009775535.1 Muribaculaceae bacterium | reverse complement strand
ACAATACCCTTGTCTGTATCCCCTTTTGCCACTTCAGGCAACTTATCGCTCACGTATTCCACTGTGCCCGGCTCATATCTCACATATCCATGCAAGGCCTTGGGACGCGACACAAAAGGGCGCCCCCAGCCAAGCACACCGTCCATACCATCTGTCTTTAGGTATTTTCCAGTGAAAAGGTTTCCTGCGGCGAACTTGCCTAGCTTGCCGAACCCGACAAACTGGGAAGACAGCTTTGCCGAGTAACTGCCGCCATGGCGGTAGTTCGTATCTGGATTCGTCACGTTCTTGTTCAATGTTGCCGAGCCATGGTTTCCTGAATCCCAAAACATTGAAGCCTCGTCTGCTGCAATAAGGACAGGTGTTGATGTTGTCCATTTCTCAAAATCGCCGTTGGGTAGCTGGAGGGCCTCCTCTGTAGTAAACGTCTCTACAATTGCCGAAGCAATGCCGTTTGCCACCGCAACATATTCATATTGAGTGCCTGCGACAAGCCCGCTTATTGAGGCGGTCATGGACTTGCCGGTCAATGTTGCACTTACCTCCGTCCATTCCGATGTCCCGGCCTCCCTATAACGGAAATAGGCCTCCGATGCATCCTTTACCAATGTGCCGCGTAGGGTTGCCATTGAGCTCCACACGTCTGCCGGATATGGAGGTTCGGTAACGACCACAGCAGATGATACAACGCAAGTGAGCACCACGCTGGACATGCGCCCGTCAGCATCAGTCGACACTATACTTATTTCATGTGTGCCTTCAGTAAACCTGTCGGTAAACGTATCCTCAAAATTGATACGCATTGCCGACATGTCCGCCTCCCCATTATAAGCATATACAAAATTCAATCCTATGGCCTCAAGCGCCGCCTTTTCATTATCGGTCAAAGACATAAGGTCAACTGATGTCTTGTCCAGCCCGAATAGCGTTGTGAAATCCTCGCTGCCCACAACAACCGACCCCATGGCCGCAGATGCCTTAATATAGTATGACTTACGCCCGAAAGCGCCACTCTCGGCATATACCGGCGTACTCAGGTCTTCACCGTCAGCACCCGTTATCTCCGGTGCAAGCTTTATGATGATCTCATGGTCGACCACTATTTCCGACTCATCGACATCAATAGTGAAATATCCGCCACCGACCTCCTCTTCCTGTCCGCCGTTATAACGGATATTTATGGTGTATTCTGTTGAACGCTTGGCATCCTTTATAACTCCCGTCTTTTCATACGGCTCACCGCTTGCCGTAGTGCCAGATAGTGTCCACGTAATATCCTTCGACTTGGACGACATCATATAATATCCCTTACGGGTATCGCCTCTTCCGTTGAATGTAAGTACATTTCCACCATGCCCTACTGTCATGGTATAGTCTTCCAGCAATTCATCCAACTCGGCGGCATACTTCATGCCCACCACCGTATTTGCGATACGGCAATTTATGTTTACACTAGATGTAGCCCCCTTGGTTATCTCAAAAGGCTCATATCCTGTATAATAACGCTTGTCATATGATGCCGGCACACTATCGCCAGTCCATGCCTCTGCCACATAATCGCCTGACAACAGCCATATACCATCAGCCGGAACTTGGGCAACACCCTGGAATTTACGCACAAGCCCTTTATTGTTTGATATCCAGATAAGAGCTTTTTCTGCCAGCTCTCCGTTATCACTCCTTGATACGGAAGCGGCATCATCGCTTACGGAAGCACTTACCATAAGCCGTCCCTGCCCTTCAGATGGCGCATAATCATCCATGCAGCCAAAAAGGCAGCACGCCAAAATGGCCATGCCTAAATATGATGACAATGATATGAGTTTCATAACGATTAATTAGCTATAAAGGTAAGTGCCTTTGTCTCCAGTTTACCGTTGGCATCTGTGACACTCAATGAAAACGTATTCACACTGGGGTGGTATATACCCAACAATGGAACAAACTGTGTGATGTCAAATACAATAGGCTCGTCTTTGCCCTTGCCTAAAACATCAACGCCAGTAGGGAATCCGAGGCTATCACGGAAAATTTCCTCATTTTCGCCGGGATAGGCAAGATCAAACTCCATTGGGATACCCATCTCGGCCAATACTCCCGAAAATTCGGCATTGTCTGTTCCTATCTTCACCACCAGATGCGCGACACCTGCTTTTGCCCGGATATTCACCACGTATTCCTTACCGTCAAGGTCCGCTACGTTCATCGGTGAAGTGAAACTCAGGTTTTCGCTTTTCAATTCGATATCACCATCCTCACCTGGATCTGGTCCTGGATCAGGCTCTTCACCTCCATCTTCAGTACCGGGGCGTGGCTCTCCTTCTATTATATCCGCTTCCATAGGTATATCGGCAGTAATGTCCGCGGAAATTATGGTAGCATCAAGATAAAGCCCCTCAAGGATTTCAATGAATCCAAGTTCATCCGGTATTGTACCGTTCCCGTCCTTTGCCTTGAAAGTCAGCTTATGGTGCTGTCCGGCCTCAATGTCAGTGAATGTCTTGCGCAGTTCCACCAACTTTCCTCCGATAGTACTTGTAAATGTCACTACCAATGTCGAACTGCCTTCAATGGCCTCAAAATAGCCTGAACGAGTCTCGTCAGGCAGATAAACCAATTGCCCTTCATCGTTGCATTCCACCACGACCCTTGTATCAGCCCCCATATTCTTACGTAGCTGCTCGTCATAGAAGATCGACACCCTTATATTGGAAAAACGGCAATTGATTACACCGACAGGTGTGATGTTGCCGTCGGTAATCTCAAACGCTTTTGAACCTGCGTAATATGGCGCATCCCATTCAGCCTTGGCCTGACGGTGGCTTTCAACGGCGACCGAATATTTTCCTACTGGAAGCGTAAATACTTCCGGCATGTCAGAATATGTCCACTGCTGGACCGAAGAGCCATCTGAACCTGTAATTTTAACAAGGTATCCCGAAACATCAACACTGGCACGTGATGAATTCACCACCTTCTCTGCATCGGATACCTCCAGACCGATTGACTTAAGGTTGACTTCTCCGGTCTTGCCATTGCTGACATCCGGACGCCAATTGTCATCATGGCAGGATGCCAATCCCACTGACAAGGCAATTGCGACAATTATTGGATATATCTTGATTCCCATTTATATCATTATTATTTAATAGTTCAACTTGATATCATCTATATAAAGCAGAGCGCCCTCATACTTGCCATCACCGAGATTACCGAATGGGGGCTTGGTGAGGTTTTCATTCGTGATTGTCTGGCAATCAGGATTGTTCGATGAACGGAAAACCACACATATCTGTGAAGCCTTGGATGCCCCGGATGGATAATCCAGTTCAAGTGTCATCTCTGTATACTGCCCGACAGACTCTATGTTGGACTCCTTCCGCGCAATGACATTTCCTGCTGCATCTTTTACCCAAATCTCAACATATCCGTAATCGGCGCTGTTGCGCGGCACATATTTGTACCAGAAGGTCATTGAGGCCGGACGTGAAGCAAATGACATACCATAGTCAATACCCTGACCCTTTGCCGTAGGAGTGCTGCCAAGATGGAGCGAACCCACTGTCAGCTCCTTTGCATTCATTCCGCCGTTGGCATCACTGTAACCCCAGCCTATTGTCTTCACAACTGCCGCATAGTTTCCAGAATGCACGTCATCGACACGGTCTGTACCCGAACGTGCCACATATGCACATCCGTTATGGTTGAACATGTTGGTGCTGCTGCCTCCTGCCGATGTTGTGACAAGGTTCATTGTGCCCCAAGGCGTACTTGAAGAAGGGCCAAGATAGCTCTTCCACCAATATTTTGAACCGCCGGCTATGATATCCCATTGTTCCATATCGGAATACGGCAACTGTGCCGCCTGTTCAGTTGAAAATGACACCGGAAGGCACACTTTGCCTTCTATCACCGCTACAGCATTATATACAGTGGCCGGATTTAGGCCGTTGACAGTTACAGATAAACCGTTGACCGACGATGGGACGTCCGTATACGTTGCGCCACCATCAGAGGACACACGCATTTGCAATCCTTGAAGCTTGGACGCATATTCCTGATTGTTCAATTTAATGCCCAGAACCGCATGCTTTGCAAACACATCGTTTGCAGCAACCGCCAATTCAAACGGAAGTTTGGAACGCGGGACTACCACCGTACCGCTCTCTTTCCCCTTAGCCCGGGCCTTTACCGAAACACCGCCATCCATACCGGTAACGGGAAGTACGGCTGTATACATATCGCCGCCTGCGGCCGACCATGAAATAGGCGCGACCTCACGCCATCCGTTACGCGCCGATGCCTCGGAAATATAAAATTTAACGTCATTTCCGAAATCAGGCCCATCATAACGCACGCTCAGCACAACCTCTGTGCTCCCCTCCTCAAACGGTTCATGCCCGGCAATCTCAATATTAAGCGGCACAAGCGTCACCGAGAGAGTCATATTACTGCCCATCTTCCCATAAAGGTCAGTCACAGTCACAGTGAATGTATTTGTGTTATCCTTTCCATCTATATACGACATGTGGCTAATCACCTCCGTGAAGTCCAAAACGCCCATTATATCTGGATTGTTCCATATCCCAAAAGCCTTAAGGCCCAACTGTGACAAGAAGCCCTTTTGCGACGCGTCAGCTTTTGTGAGGTCCACTTCCGAAGGCCACCCTGAAGCCAGCAACGATGGTGAAGATGTCGTCATCCTCACTGAGGATATCCCTCCTTTCGCAATGATATCCATCTTTAGTTCCGATGCCGGCGTAGAACCTTCCTTAAGGGACACATCAACCCCTGACATAAATCCTGATGGCTTTATAACTGGTTCTGGGGCATTCATCAGCTCATCGCTAAGATCTATGACGGTATCTTCCTGATCGAGCATGTCATCAAAAGTCACACTCAACACGGCATTCCCAGCCTCACCGCCATTCACATCAATGGTAACGTGATAGTGGTGGCGCGGCGCGGCACTCACCGATGGTATCTGCAACTTTGCTGAAGTCCCGTTTGGCTTTGTGACCGACACGCTCATTGACACCTGTCCAGGACGCACATACACCGGGCGGGTCTCATCTGCCGTATAATATATGTATCCTCCACCCTCAGGATGTATCTCAACGGAATAATCCGACATATACCCTTTGAAGGCATCTGTATAATCCACAGAGATCATCGCATTTGCCAACATTGCTGTCAGCGACACATGCGTAGTGCCGGCATCTGTAACCGAAAAATTCTGAACGCCGTAATAATATGGCTTTCCAAACCCTTCATCATCCTCAGTTCCATAAAATGCCTCCAATGTATATTGTCCGGCTTTAAACTCCTTGTCTGAAGGGAATTCTTCGGCAGAATCCCAAGAGCCTGAATATGAACCGTCATCTGCTGTAAGGCGTAGTGCGAGGTCGGCAGCTGTCACTGACGGTGCGTCAGCCCCTCTTCCTCCACCTGAAGCGACCGCATCAGGATTAAGCCCGACAGCGACATCGATATGCCCGGCCCCATTGCCCGACACCACGCTGTCCTCTCCACAGCCGCCTAAAGGTATAACCGCAAGCACCGCTGCCGCCATGCTTAACGTTCCCTTCATAATAATGTTTCCAAAATTGCTTGACATATAATATTACTATAATGCACATAGCTCTAGAATACTATGCCACCAATCAAACGGCGGCATATATCCAGAGTAATTGAGTTAAAATCCTACTGCAAAAGTAAAAAAATATTTCGGCCTATGCAATTAAAAAACATGATTTGGCTCTACCTGACAGTTATAC
>VSPW01000126.1 GCA_009775535.1 Muribaculaceae bacterium | reverse complement strand
ATATTCCTCATAGGATACATGGGCACCGGAAAATCCACCCTCGGCCGGGCTGTAGCCCGGCTGGGGGATATCAGATTCATCGACCTCGACCATTACATCGAAGGCCGGTTTCACCGTTCCGTATCCCAGCTGTTTGAAGAGCGTGGCGAAGACGGCTTCCGCAAGGTCGAACAGGCCATGCTGCACGAAGTAGGCGAATTCGAGGACGTCATAATAGCATGCGGAGGAGGCACACCATGCTTCTTCGACAACATGGATTACATGAACAGCCGCGGGCTTACCGTACTCCTCGAAGCGCCATTGCCATGCCTGTGCCGCAGGCTATGGGAAGGGCGTCGCAAAAGGCCGCTGATAAAAGGCATGCCGCCTCAGGAGCTGGCACAATTCATAACATCCAACATGGAAGCCAGGATGCCGTTCTACAGCAAGGCAAAGCTCACATTCCCCTCCGGGGAACTCGAGACACCGCAGCAGATCAATACAAACGCCCTGAAATTCATACAACTCACCGGCATACCACCTGCATGACCGGCAAAACGAACACCTACAACAAATGTTTGTCCCGCAAGAACAACCATCCGTAATAGCCACATCACGCCGGAACGTGACAATAGGCGTACCTGCAAGCGAATCCGAAGCCGAACGTCGCTACCCCATAACCCCAGAAGCCGCAGGGATGCTTACCGACCGCGGATTCACAGTAAGGATTGAAACAGGCGCAGCCGATTCGATCCATTACACCGATACACAGTACATACAGGCAGGCGCATCCGTTACCACACGGCAGGAAGCACTTAAAAGCGACATTGTGCTACACCTGGCGCCCATTGCACGTGCAGACGCCCGCCAGCTGCAGCGCGGCGCACTACTGCTCACACTATTCCACCAGTCAGCACAAGACCCCGCTGCACTGTGCACACTGCTCGAACGCGGGATAACGTCCATAGCCCTCGACCTCATCACCGACAACCGCGGCAACATGCCGTTTGCCGACATACTGGCCGAAATCGACGGACGCGCATCCATAGCCATCGCATCATCACTCCTCGCCGATGCATCCCGCGGAAAAGGGATACTCATAGGAGGCATAGCCGGCATAGTGCCATGCGAAGTGACCGTCATCGGATCTGGGATAGCAGCCTTGGCTGCCGCGCGCTCGTCACTCGGGCTAGGGGCAATGGTACGGATGTTCGACAACGATGTATACCGGCTGCGCGGGGCTATCCGCGAACTGGGATCGGCCGTCACCGGCTCTGCCATAATCCCGCACGTACTGCTCGGGGCGCTCAGGAGCGCCGACATAGTAGTAGCCACACCGCTAAAGACACCACATATATTAAGCTCCGACATAGCACGCGAGATGAAACGCGGGGTCATAACATTCGACCTCGCACACAGCACATGCCCCACATTCCCCTGGATGCCCACCATCGACCTCGCCTCAGCGACACCGGCCGACAACGACATGGCATGCAACCGGCGAACATGCTACATCAACGCAGGCAATGCCGTACCCCGTACTGCAGCAATGGCCCTAAGCAACGCGTTCATCACAATGCTCGGCGACATAACAGCCGCCGAAGGGGTCACAAACGCACTGAAGATAATGCCCGGACTGAGGAACGCCGTATACACATTCATGGGACACCCCGTAAACCGAACGACAGCCCAGACACTGTCAATGCGGTATGTCGACATAAACTTTTTCCTGCAACTATCATAGAACCCCGTCACACCTATGGCAAGAGAAAAATTCTACGTTGTATGGAATGGGGTAAACCCTGGCATATATGACTCATGGGAAGAGTGCCAGCTCCAGATAAAAGGCTTCAAGGACGCAAGGTTCAAAAGCTACACATCACTGGAAGCCGCCACCGAAGCCTACCGCGGCGATCCCGCCGAACAGATGGCCCTGTTCCGCGCCATGGCACACCACAAGCCGCTGCACGTCAACTACGACGCATTCCCGGAAATACGCCGCGATGCCATCGCCGTCGACGCCGCATGTTCCCGCAACCCCGGCCCGGTGGAATACCAGGGCGTGATGGTCGGAACAGGAGAACGGATATTCCGTATCGGTCCTCTCGAAGACGGCACCAACAACATCGGCGAATACCTGGCCATAATACACGCGGCGGCACTGCTACACCGCCAAGGCAACCACGTGACCCCGATATACTCCGACTCCAGGACGGCACTGTCATGGATACGCAACGGGGCACACCGGTCAAAAATGACACCTACACCACGTAACGCAAAGATAATGGAAATGCTGCAGCGGGCCGATGCATGGCTGCACGCGCACAGGCCCATACCGAACCCCATCCTCAAATGGGACACCGACCAATGGGGGGAGATCCCGGCCGACTTTGGCCGTAAATGACCATAAGCAATGCCGCCGATCCTAAACCTGGCATCCGCCCTGTCATCACTCATATACCCACCGCTGTGTGAAGTATGCGGACGCACGCTCACACCCTCCGAACAAATCATGTGCCTTGAATGCGCACTGAGACTGCCGCTCACAGGCATCGCGTCATCTGAATTCACACAGATACACCAACGCCTCATCGGCCATTGCCCAATCCACAGAGCGGCGGCATGCTTCAGATACTACCGCGGAAACCCCTACACAAACATCATTATAAACGCGAAATACCACGGCCGACCCGGAATCCTGCGCCGGTTCGCCGCAGCCTATGCAAGATCTCTGGCGGCAAAAGGCTTCTTTGACGGAATCGATGCAATCATCCCCGTACCCATGCACTGGACCAAACGCATACGCCGGGGATACAACCAGGCCACATACATAGCCAGCGGGATAAGCGGAGTCACTGGCATACCAATAGCCGACAACCTGAAAGCCGTCCGCCCACACCGTTCACAGACACGCAACGGCATCCGGCAGCGCATACAGAACGTATCAGGCATATTCTCCGTAGCCCACCCCTCAGAGCTCAACGGCCTCTCGCTGCTGGTCGTCGACGATGTCATAACCACCGGCAGCACCATGACCCAATGCTGCGGTATGCTCCACTCACAGTCACATCCCGCAGCCGTATCGGTCCTGTCACTGGCCCTTTCAGAATCCACCTGAAAGGAAAAAGCATGCGCCGGGATGGAAATATCCCGGCGCACACAAAATATAAATAAGGCGGCAAAACTTAGCAAGTCTTCATATCCATATACGGATTCAGCTTGTGCCAGTCTTCGATACGAGGCATCACACCCATATCTATCACCTCGTCACGGAGCTTGCACAGATGCTCATAGCTCTTATCCAGCTCCTTCCTCTCATCCTCAGTGCCGGCGATAGGACGGCATTCAACACCGTCCTTGGTTATCTGGGTCTCCATGGCCATCATGATATGCCCGAACCGGTCATTGTTCACATAAGCCCCGGCAGGCCAACGGAAAGGCTTTCCGCCCATGGCTGCCGCTATCATTTCTATCGAAAGGTATGCCGGGCTCTGGAACGACGACCTGCCGCGGAGATCAATTATATTCTTTCCACCCTGGATTACACGCTGCCTTATATCCTCCCAGTCTGACTGAGGCAGGCATGCCGTACCGATAATCTCAGTCAACGGCCTGCCATCCACCTTTGTAGTGGAAGCAAAGACCGCCATCTGCTCTCCGTGTCCGCCATAAGTACGGCAGTTGGCCACCCTGTCTGCCGGTATCTCAAAGTACTTTGCCAGCTCACTGCGCAGGCGTGTGCTGTCAAGCGCCGCCAGAGTCGTCACCTGCGAAGGCTTCAGGCCAGAATAAAGCAACGTGATAAGGCCCGTGATATCGGCCGGATTGAACACCACTACCACATGCTTCACATCAGGGCAATATTCACGTATGTCCTTGCCGAACTGCTCGGCAATCAAGGCATTCCCTTTAAGCAGGTCCTCACGGGTCATGCCCGCCTTGCGCGCAGCACCGCCCGACGACACCACATACGCCGCCCCGGCAAGCGCCTCACTGATATCAGACGTATACTTGATATCCACACCCTCGAACCCGCAATGGCGTAGCTCCTCCGCAACGCCCTCCAAGGCAGGCGCATAGGGGTCATACAGACAGATATTGGGGGTAAGGTGCATCATAATTGCCGTCTGCGCCATATTAGAGCCGATCATGCCAGCCGCGCCGACGATAGTCAATTTTTCATCAGTAAGAAAATTCATAACAAATTGTATTTATTGAGAGATATATTCATGGCCATAAGTACACACTATTTAATCTATATGTACTCTCACATAAATAAACAAACAACAACACATAAAGTTCCGGAAACCCTGACAGATGGCCTATGGCCTGGCCTTCATGGCCAGCAACCTGTGGCCGATGCGGCAGTAAAGGCACTTCCGGGGCTCACAATACCCACGCCGCAACTGTATTAGGGCCTGCGACGTGAATGCATCCCTGCACCTTATGCCGGCCGACTCAAACAGGCCCACTATCGAATTCCTCTCCGGCCTCAGCCCCATAAGGATATCTACCGCACGGTCCTGCATCACCGTATCACCCTCCCAAAGCCCGCGGGCATATATCAACGGGACAGCCACGTTTATTATCAGCAGCGAAACCGAACCTCGCCCCAAGGCCGATGGCGTACAGGCCGAAGGGGACGCAAAACTGTAGCGACTTGCCCAATATCCCGTAAGCTCCACCGAAAAGGCGCGCCGCAGCTCCTCCTCGTCACTGGCCTCGAACACTGCATGCCCCACATCAAACCCGCTATGCACGTAAGCCGCCAGCGCCGCTATACGCCGGTGCGGTAAATTCTGGGGGCGCATCCTCGAAAACTTCCACCCCATATCGGCACAAGGCCTAAGCCCGAACTTGTTCGACAGGAAGCGGTACTCGTCAACCAGACGGCGCACATAGCCGTCATCACTGCCGGCGGCAACCCCTTCCAGAAGGCCGGCCTGGCCGAAAAGCATAGACTCCACACTAAGCAACGAATCCCGGTGCTTCATCATCACCCTCACAGGCAGCCCCAGTGCAAGACGCTCAAAAGGCTCACTGTTAACACCAAAACCCAAAGCACGGGCCAACGTCACATAAACAACCTCGGCCCACGACCCGTTGAACCTCTCAAGAAGCCCCATTATACGGTCAACCTTACCATACAGCCGCTCAAACGACAGCGCCGACAGCCAGTCATCAAGAAAAACACCTGGAAGACTCCCCACATCCGCCGCACATGCCAGCTCCGACAAAGGATTGCCGACCATACGGGCATAACGCTCACTGAAATCAGAGGCACAAGGCATCAGCAACTGGGGGATCACACTACCGTCACGACGCCTCACCTCGGCATCATCCATACCCACAACGTGCAGCACCACCGTATCATACGCACGGTCAGAATCATGGCCATGACGCCGCCAGTCACTGGCACGCACGTGTATCTCAACATTCCCGGCCCACATCTCACCGTCAATGCGCACCTTCGCATTGAAAAAGTCAGGCCCGGAATCAACATTGAGCCTGCCCTGGTCTATGACCTCTACCCTGCGGCCGTCCACCGTCACCATATCCCGCTGAAGCCACAGACGGTGCTGCCATACATACTGCATCAATTTTTCCATGGTCTACAGTGAACTTATACCGGTGAAAACGTTTATAGTGACAGGCAAACTTAGATAAAAAATAAGGATTATCCAACTCGCAGTTAAACTTTTTTATGAATTTCAACGTCTAAATATAAAAATGAGTGAAATTTATTTATAAAGACAAAGATAATATCCGGAATTATATACTTAATTTTGCACTTGATCAATATAAATAACAAAACCATCCCGCAT
>VSPW01000125.1 GCA_009775535.1 Muribaculaceae bacterium | reverse complement strand
GTTCATGGTGGACACATCGTTGAGATACGGCGCCACCTCAACATATGGTGCATAGCCGTAGCGGGCCCACTGATCCTTCTTTTCCTGCGGTATGTCGTTGAAATAGCGCTTGCTGTATTCGCTCCAGCTCTTGTAGCCGCGTACGTCGCTGTCCTTCGATGAGTACATGCGTGTGAACAGCATGTTGAGGTCCGAAGATGTCTGGTAGTCGGTCTTCCTCATTTCGGGCACATAGCGGTCGGGCTCGTCGGGCGAATGCTTCACCACGGGGGTGTATCCCGTGCCGCCTAGGTCAACCACGCCGCCGCTGAGGTCGCGCAGGTATGGGCTGGTGATCTTTGTGCGCGGCATGCCGTACTCGTCGATTGCCACGTAGATGTTGCCGGTATTGGGGTCCTGGACAGTCTCAAGCTCCTCGGCGAACGTGTGCCCGTAGAAAAGCGGGTTGTCGCCGTACTGTTCGCGGCTCATGTACGAGGCCAGGGCGAATACGTTGTCGGGGGCGTTCTGGTTCATCGGCGTGTTGGCGCCTGCGCGTATCAGCAGTAGGGCATACGAGGAGTAGCCTATGAATATCACAAATATGCTCAGCACTATCACGTTGAATATGCGCACCGGCACGCGCGGGCAGAACAGCGTCAGGTAGGCCATAAGCCCTATCAGAAGCAACGCGGGTATCAGGAATCCGTGGCCTACGAAGGGTATGCCGCTCAACAGTATGCTCAGGAAGAACCCGGCCTTGATGCGCATCGGGCTGCGCTGGCGGTAAAGCTCCGATACCGACCATATGAACACTGCGGTGAGCAGCACGGCGTAGATGAGCACCCCGGAGTTGTAGCTCAGGCCGATGGAGTTGACGAAGAACAGCTCGAACTGCTGCGCCACCTTCATGAAGCCCGGCACGAGTCCGTAAAGGATAAGCCCTACTATGGCGCATGAGCACAGCAGCGTCAGAAGCGAGCCTTTGACGTTGACGTCCTTGAACTTGCGGTAATAGAACACCAGCGCTATCGCCGGGATGCACAGCAGGTTGAGCAGGTGGACGGCTATGGAGATGCCTATCACGAAGGCTATCAGCACAAGGTAGCGGTCGCTGTGTGGCTCGTCGGCACGGTTCTCCCATTTGAGGATGAGCCAGAATACCAGCGCGGTGCAGAACGAGGAGAACGCATACACCTCGCCCTCTACGGCCGAGAACCAGAATGTGTCGCTCCACGTATAGGCGAGCGCGCCGCAAAGCCCTGCGCCCATGATGAGCACCGTGCGCAGTGTGTCGGGTTCAGAGCCGTCACGCACGGTAAGCCGCCGTGTAAGGTGGGTTATCGTCCAGAACAGCAGCAGTATGGTGGCGGCGCTCAGGAGTGCCGACATGCTGTTTACGGCCACCGCGGCGTTGCCTATGCCCCCGAAAATGGTGATGAAGAAACGGGCCGCAAGCATGAAGATGGGGTTGCCCGGCGGGTGGCCCACTTCCAGTTTTGCACCTTGTGATATGAATTCCGGGCAGTCCCAGAAACTCGCTGTCGGCTCGATTGTGAGAAGGTAGGTCACCGCCGCTATTGCAAAGCACAGCCATCCCAGCGAATTGTTGATAAGATTGTAGCGTTTCATTAAAAAAGGTCGATATTAACCGGTTTTCAGGTGTAGTCCGGCAGCTGCGCCGGACACTAACGGGCAAAATTACATATTTTCGGCCAAATACGCAATACGGCTGCCGCTGTCGGCCGTACTTTGTAGGCCTGCCTGTCAGATTTTTGTGGAATAGAAGCTGTGGAAATTGAACAGGCGTATCACCCCGAACGATATCGCCGCCACGATGGACACCGGCAGCAGGTAGGGGTAGGAGGCCGTCATCTCCACGGTGAGGAATATCGCCATGAGCGGCGCATGGATAGTGCCGGCCATCACGCCCGCCATCCCGAAAAGGGCGAAGTTGCCCACAGGGAGGCCGGCACCGGCCACGGCATTGGCAAGGGCCGAGAACGTCAGGCCGGCCACAGCCCCGGCAAAGAGCGTCGGCGCGAAGTCGCCCGCCACACCGCCGCCGTTGTTGGTGGCCGAGGCCGCCATGCATTTTATAAGCAGGATGCCCGCGCCGGCCGCCACGATGGGCCAAGGGCCGCCCATTCCGTAGAGGAATGTCCTGTCGGGCACCGCATCCTGGCAGCCGTTTATCAGACGCTGCACCACCTGGTATCCCTCGCCGTATAGCGCCGGGAACAGGAACACCGCCACCGACAACAGCCCTCCCGCAACGACGTTCCTCACCAGCGGCCTCCCTATCCCGGAAAGCCACCGATCCACCGTCTTCATCACATAGCTGTAATATGCCGAATACAGCCCGCAGAACACGCCCAGGCCCACTATCCACCACCATCCACTCCCCGCAGGCGGTGGCGATAGCTGCATGAAGTCCAGATCTATCGTGTAACCCTCTATCACATAAGATGTAAGCGCCGATGTCAGGCAGCTCACAAGAAGGGCCAATACCGACATTGTCGTCATCCCTATCTGTAGTACCTCCAGTGTGAACAGCATGCCCCCCACCGGCGCTTTGAATATTCCCGCTATGCCGGCCGCCGCACCGCAGCCCACAAGCACCTTCATCATCCCTGGCTGTAGCCCGAAAAGACGCCCGAGATTGCTTCCCACCGCAGCGCCCGTATAGGCAATAGGCCCTTCCGAGCCAGCCGACCCCCCGAATCCGAGGGTTATGGCGCTCGCCGCCATCGGCGAATACAGCAGTTCCGGACGCAGGCTGTAGTCCCGGCGCCGGAGGTCACCTATTAGCTGCCTGACACCATGGGCAATGTCCATGCGCATCACATACCTCGTCACCAGCCCCGTAATCACTATTCCCGCCAACGGAAGCGCCAGCATCACATAGTCTGGCCCAGATGTAAGCAGGCGTCCCAGGCTGCCTATCATCCACTTCAGCAACGATGCGCAGCCCCCCGACACCAGCCCCGTGGCAAATGCCAGCACAAACACAAGCGGCACATCGGGTATGTGCCCCCTACACCAGGCAACAATACACCTGAAAGCCCCGCCAGTATTTTTGTGCTGCATGTATCCGGTTATATCATTTATGAAATAATAACACTGCAGCCGGGCTATTGTTGCCGACCGCCAGGCATATACGTCCGATTTAGGCCGACATCTTTGCAGAATCATAAAAAAATCATAACTTTGCCGTCAGAATCGGTGCGGCGACCGCCAGCATAGGCATAGCCGCTTAAAAGGGAACCGGGTGAGAATCCCGGACAGTCCCGCTGCTGTGAGTCCCCGTTGCCGCCAAGGCATAATCCCCGGCATACCGTGCCACTGGACAACCCGTCCGGGAAGGCCGCCGAAAGGATGGAGACAAGTCAGAAGACCTGCCGGTTTCAGTCAGTATAGAAGCTTGCGAGGACAGGCGACCGGTGACGGCATGCATGTTGATGCACATCTTGCACCATGCTCAAGGTATATCCCCACCCGTTTCCATATCCGTCCCATACCCTCCAATCGTCTTTATGCTGGCGGCAGATATAATTGTCTTACAGTATAGACCGATGGATCAGGATGGGAAGCTTCCATTTGACAGACATACAAAGCATGACGCAGCCACGCAACCGATGGCCAGCCATACAGCCGTCATGTCCGGAACAAGGCACGCGAGCCCCATTTCGGACATGACGGCAGTTTTTTCATACACACATACTATTATATTATCTTTTCTGCCTATTCTGTTTCCGCCACAGGACGTCGTGACGACAGTCCTGTGGCGTAGGCAGAATACTGTCTAAAAAACACACAAACATCCCCCTCTAAAAGCCAAGGCATCTGCAAGACGCCGATTTCCAGCAACCAGAAGCACCGCAGGTGTCTCCATAAATTCAGACCATTAGTCATGTGCATCTGAAATACATCAATTTAACCAAACAATGAAACCTCCAGAAGCGCCAAGCACCCATCACAACCAAGGCGTCTGAAGGACGCCGATTTATAGTAACCCGGTACACCGCAGGTGTGCCGGGGATTCCCCCCAACTAACGCCGGGCGTCTGGAGGACGCCGATTGAAGCCAACAAAAAAACCACAGCCCCCTCCAAAAAAATTGTAAAATTAACATTCTCCATCCCCCTAACCAGCAACAAAATAAAAAATAGTCATAAAAATAATTGCAGAAATACTTGACAAACGCGTTCTAGATGTTGTATATTTGCAACATCAAACCACCCAAACACGGCCAAGATGGCAGCGGCAACACCAATAAGTCCGCACCACGACCGGAGCAAGGGAGGCGAGAGATCCGAAGGGGAGGACCTTACAACCCCTCCCGGGGCGCGCCGGCGAAAGCGCCCCGACGCGGAAGGCCTTTGGCAAGCCCCCGCACAAGCCGGTATACGGCCCGCGCCCGCCCGGAGCACGGCCGTTTCCCGGGACAGGCAGCCTTAAGAAAGCCGCCAGGGACGCACAGGCGAACGCGTCCCGCCCCAAAGATGCACCGGAGCATCACCCGCACGTCCCCTTTGGAAAGGGACGGCACAAATCCAGGCAAAAAGAGAACATTGACATCGTTGGAAACAAACACACTTTTCATCTGCAAAGCGTTCAGGCACTTGAATGGATTCGGTTGCGTACACGCTTTGTTCGATAGCTGTTATCGGGTAATATCATCGCACATTCCTTAATGGGGGCAATAGATTTTGTTATTTTGCAGAAAAAAGACATGACAACATCTATGACAGTATGGATTATTACCGCGGTATCTGTTGCCGCAATCATCATTGGCCGCATCATTATATTCCTTTATAAATGCGCAGCTGACAGGCATCACGTCCCCTTTGAAATTGGGAGTGAACGGGCCGGGTTCTGGATTCCAGGTGACCCTAAAATCAATTCAGATGATTATGATATTGATGACATTGACGACATATGGAAGGTTTGTTGAATAAGGCTGGCAGTTTCCTTTCTGCCTATTCCGCATTATTGCTCCGAAGCGGATCTACATGTGCCAGACTGGAACGGAATGTAGGCCGGATGGCGGCAACATGGAATCTGTCTGTCGACATTACAATAATGCCGCGCCACGTCAGCCTCTATATAAAGTCTGATGATGGATGCGACAGCAATGTATTTACGGAGTCCACATCCAATTCTGCTATCAGTTTTGAGAAAATAACACTATTGAGCCAGATGAGTTGGGAGGTAGCCGAAAACGGTTTGGGTGTTGAGGAAGCCCAAGCCAGGCTAAATGGTGTTAGCCGGATCAAATCAGCCGGCAAATGGTGGGTACTCCTTGCTGTTTCTGGTGCAAACGGGGCGTTCTGCCGGCTTTTCGGAGGCGACATGACAGCAGTAGCGGTAGTGTTTGTGGCGACACTATGCGGATATTATCTCAAGCAACTGATGCTATCGAAAAAGATAGATGTCAGGATTGTATTCATTGTCTGCGCCTTTGTTTCATCTGTGCTGGCCTGTGCCGATTCGCTTTTCTCCCTCGGGCAGACGCCGCAGGTTGCAATCGGAGTCAGTGTGCTTTACCTTGTCCCTGGAATCCCGTTGCTCAATTCCTTCAGCGACATGATAGACCGCCACTACATCTGTTTTTTCAGCCGGATGACCGATGCCCTTGTTCTGGTAAGCTGCCTTTCGATGGGGTTATGTATGGGGATGTGGGCGATGGAGATAGGTATGTTCTGATTAGATTGGATGAGCTATGATAGAAGAATTTTTCAGTGATGCATTCTTTGCTGCGATAGCGGCCATCGGTTTTTCTGCGATAAGCAACCCGCCAGGGAAGGCCTATCTGTTTTGCGCATTGATTGCGGCGGCGGGGCATTCAATCCGTTTTCTGCTTATGTCTCCCGGGCTGATGGATATGCCCATAATCCCGGCATCCGCGATAGCTTCATTCGTGATAGGATT
>VSPW01000124.1 GCA_009775535.1 Muribaculaceae bacterium | reverse complement strand
GTTTTAGTACCTTTGTTGGTTAATATGGCTATACTTCACAACACAACCAGAACATATAAATGAAACGCTACACACTGACAATCGCAGCAGGGGCAATACTGGCTGGGGCGGTGGCATCGATAGCAGCCGACCGCAAGGCCGACATCAGCCGCAACCTCGACATATTCAATTCCATATACAGGGAACTGCAGACCACATACGTCGACACAATCGACGCCGACAAGTCCATAAATACGGCCATCAACTCGATGCTCAACCAGATAGACCCATATACGGAATACATTCCCGAGGACGCGCAGAAGGATTTCCGCACGATATCCTCAGGGGAATATGCCGGAATAGGGTCCCTGATAGTGCAGCGCGACAACAACGTCTACATCTCCGAGCCGCAGCCCGGGTCTCCCGCGCTCAAGGCCGGCCTGCGTCCAGGCGACCTGATAATGGTGGTAAACGGCGACACCACACTGGGCATGAGCAACGAGGAAGTGAGCAAACGCCTGAAGGGACAGCCAGGCACAGATGTGAAAGTCACCGTAAAGCGCCCGTATTCCGCCGACTCCATACTGACATTCGACATAACACGCGCAAACATCCCGGTCAACACACTGCCCTATTACGGCGTGGTGGCCGATGAGATAGGATACATATACCTTACGACATTCAACGAAAAAAGCGCGCCCGCCGTACGCAACGCCCTGCTGGAGCTGAAAAAAGACCCCAGGGTGAAGTCGGTCGTGCTCGACCTGCGCGACAACGGCGGCGGACTGCTTGAAAGCGCCGTACAGATAGCAGGACTTTTCCTGCCAAAGGGTACTGAAGTGGTCCGATACCGCGGCCGCGACGCCATGCAGGAAAAAGTGTTCAAGACCACACAGCAGCCTGTCGACACAAAGATACCGCTTGCGGTGCTCATCAACGGCAACACCGCATCCAGCTCGGAAATCGTGGCCGGGGCGCTACAGGACCTCGACCGCGCAGTGATCGTAGGCCACCGCTCATTCGGCAAAGGGCTAGTGCAGGGAACACGCCCGCTGCCATACAACGGCCTGCTGAAAGTGACCATAGCCAAATACTACATTCCCAGCGGACGCCTGATACAGGCCATCGACTACTCCCACCGCAATGCCGACGGCACGGTGAGCCGAATCCCCGACAGCCTGACAAACGTCTACTCCACTCGCGCCGGACGGGAGGTGCGCGACGGCGGAGGCATAACCCCGGACATCAAAGTGTCGTACCCCGACGGCAACAGGCTTCTCTACTCGCTGGCAAACGGCTTCTGGACATTCGACTACGCCAACCGGTTCGCCGCACGCACACCTTCGATAGCCCCTGCCGAGGAATTCACCGTCAGCGATTCCATTTTCCAGGACTTCAAGGAATTCATCGACCCGGAAAAGCTCGACTACGACAAATATTGCGAATCGGGCCTGAAGATGCTCCGTGAGGCCACAGAAAACGAAGGATACATGAACGACTCCGTATCAGCCAAATTTGATGAGCTGCAACGGCTGCTCAAACGCGACTTCGACCGCGACTTCGATACCAACAAGGCCGACATCTGCGAGATATTGGGCATGGAAATATCCGAAAGATACTATCCCGGACGCGGACAGATACTACAGAGGCTGCGCAATGACATCGACGTGGATTCTGCGGCAAGGGTGCTCAAAGACACCGCACGCTACCGGGAACTGCTCTCAGCCCCGCAAAAGAAAAAATAAAGGCACGCAGTACAGGCAATGGAAATACAACATCTCAGCGACAGATTCTTCACGCAATCCAGACAGGATGCATTGTCAACCGCAATGGGACAGGGCGGCACGCCCCGCATATACGGGCTTGCCGGCTCGGCGGCAGCCGTACTGCTCTCCCGGATCCCAGGGAAATATTGCGGCAGCACGCCCCTGCTGGTGATAGGCGACTCCCTGGACGATGCCGGATACCTGTACCACGACCTATCACGCATACTCGGCGATGACGCCGTGATGATTTTCCCATCGGGATATAAACGCGACATCAAGTACGGACAGCCAGACGCCCCGTCGCAGATACTCCGCACCGAGACCCTCAACCGCTGGCACGCCCCAGAAGGACAGAGGCCAGCCGTCGTGGTGACATATCCCGAAGCCCTGGCGGAGAAAGTGGCGTCACGCGAAGACATAGACAGCCACACCCTAAGGCTGGCCACCGGCACACAGGCCGACATGGGTCAGACAGAAGACTGGCTGCGCGCCAACGGATTCCGCGAAGTGGACTTCGTATACGAGCCCGGGACATTCGCCATACGCGGGTCGCTGCTCGACATATTCAGCTATTCCAACGAACTCCCATACCGCGTGGACTTCTTCGGCGACGAGATTGACTCGATACGCACATTCAACATAGAGACCCAGCTGTCGGAACAGAAGATGCAGTCGGTGGCGGTGACATCCAATGTCAGCCGGCAGAGCGGGGGCACGTCACTGCTGGGCTTCATAGGCAAAGACACGCTGCTGGCCGTACGCGATGCCTCATACACCGTGGGACGCATCAGGGCCATTGCCGGCGAAAGCATAAGCCAGAGCAGCCTGATAGCCGATGAAGGCGACCCCAATGCTATGGCCCAGGTGGTGGACCCGGAAGCCTTCGCAGCCGACTTTGCATCGTTCAGATGCCTGGAATTCAGCGCCGCCACGCAACCCGACGCCTCAAAAGCAACGTCAATCGACTTCAAGTGCTCGCCACAGGGCATATACCACAAGAATTTCGACCTCATCAGCGAATCGTTCAAACGCCTGGAGGCGGACGGGTACACGCTTTACATCCTCAGCGACAGCACCAAACAGATAGAGCGGCTCAGGACCATCTTCGCCGACCGCGGAGACAATATCGGATTCACCCCTGTCATATCCACGCTTCACGAGGGCTTCTTGGACCACCAGACGCGCACATGCGTGTTCACAGACCACCAGATATTCGACCGTTTCCATAAATATTCCCTGAAGAGCGACCGCGCACGCTCCGGAAAGCTGGCAATGTCGCTAAAAGAGCTGAACTCGATAGAGGTGGGCGACTACATAGTGCACGTCGACCATGGCGTGGGACGGTTCGGCGGCCTGCTCCGCACCAACGTCAACGGGCATACCCAGGAGATGATAAAGCTCACATACCTGAACGACGACATAATCTTCGTATCGATCCACGCCCTGCACAAGCTGGCAAAGTACCGCGGGAAAGAGGGCGTGCCCCCAAAGATCAACAAGCTGGGCTCGGGCGCATGGAACAGAGTCAAAGAACACACAAAGGCCAAACTGAAGGACATTGCACGCGACCTCATACGGCTGTATGCCGCCCGGCGCGAGGAAAAGGGGTTCAGCTTCTCCCCCGACTCCTACATGCAGCACGAACTGGAGGCCTCGTTCATATACGAGGACACCCCCGACCAGCTGACGGCCACGCAGGCCGTAAAGGCCGACATGGAAAGCGAACGGCCGATGGACAGGCTCATATGCGGCGATGTTGGGTTCGGAAAGACCGAAATAGCCATACGCGCCGCATTCAAGGCGGCGGCAGACGGCAAGCAGACCGCAGTACTGGTGCCCACCACCGTGCTGGCCTACCAGCATTTCGTCACTTTCTCCGAGCGCCTCAAGGATTTCCCCGTGAGGGTCGACTACCTGTCGAGAGCCCGCACGGCCAAGCAGACAAAGGAGATACTGGCCGACCTGGCCGAAGGCAAGATCGATATCCTTGTGGGGACACACAAGATAATAGGCAAGAGCGTGAAGTTCAAGGACCTTGGGCTTCTGGTAGTGGATGAGGAACAGAAGTTCGGCGTCGCCGTCAAGGAAAAACTGAAGCAGCTTAAGGTGAACGTTGACACGCTGACTATGAGCGCCACACCGATACCCCGCACACTGCAGTTCTCCCTGATGGGGGCACGCGACCTGTCGGCCATAACCACCCCTCCGGCCAACCGCCATCCCATCATCACTTCGGTCAACTCGCTGAGCGATGAGCTGGTGATGGAATCTGTAAACTTCGAGATGGCACGCAACGGCCAGGTGTTCTTCATCAACAACCGCATAGAGGGGCTTTACCGGCTGGAGGAGATGCTGCACAGGCTTGTGCCGGACGCCCGTGTGATAGTGGCCCACGGACAGATGCCGCCAGAAAAGCTGGAGAAGTCCATAATCGACTTTGCCGCCCACGACTACGACATATTGCTTTCGACCACAATCGTGGAGAGCGGGGTTGACATGCCCAACGTGAACACAATAATCATCAACAACGCACAGAACTTCGGGCTGAGCGAGCTGCACCAGTTGCGCGGACGCGTAGGCCGCAGCGCCCGCAAGGCCTTCTGCTACCTGCTTGTGCCCCCGGAAGTGCCGCTGACACCGGTGGCGCGCCGACGCCTACAGGCAATCGAAAGCTTCTCAGACCTTGGCAGCGGCATACATATAGCCATGCAGGACCTTGACATACGCGGTGCTGGAAACCTGCTTGGCGCCGAACAGAGCGGATTCATAGCCGACCTCGGATATGAGACATACCAAAAGATACTCAAAGAGGCCGTAATGGAACTGCGTACGGGCGAGTTCGCCGACACTTTCGCGGAGAAGAACGCCGCAAGGCAGGATGAGACGGAATATGTGACCGACTGCGTCATAGAATCCGACCTGGAACTGCTGCTGCCTGCGCATTACGTGCCTCAGGAAAGCGAACGCATCAGCCTGTACCAGGAGCTTGACGGCATCGACCGCGACCTTGACCTACAGGCATTCGCGATTAGGCTCGAGGACCGTTTCGGCCCTATGCCGGCCGAGACAGTAGAGCTGCTAAGAATCCCGCCGCTGCGCAGGCTGGCCAGGCGGCTAGGCATCGAGAAGGTTGCGCTCAAGCAAGGCAACATGTACATATATTTTGTGGATGACACAAATGTGGCCTACTACCAGTCGCCCATGTTCGGCAAGCTGCTCAACTACCTGCAGAGGTATCCGCGCCGTGTGAAGATCCGCGAGGTGAACAGCCGGCGCTCGTTCGCGGTGGCCAATGTGGCCACCACGGCCGAGGCCCTTGCCATACTGGAGGAAATCATCGGCATGGAGCCGGTGTGATCTGCAGTCCGCTCATGCGTATTTGCGTCTGGACATGAACCGCCGCTGCCGGTGGTGGACATGTATCGGATAGGTGCTGCTCCATGTGGAATAGAACGGAAGGACAATGGACACAAACTGTTCGAGGGTGACAGACGTATGCCGCTGTTCCACAGGGTTCATAACGGCATCTATGAGTTTCATGGCTGACGGCGGAATGACGGTGGCCAGCTGCTCGAATGTCACGTCGCCGCGCTGTTGCATCATGCCCCATATGATGTCTTTTTTCCGTTCACGCCGCTTACGGGCCTTACCCCTGGCCTTTACCCGCCGCTCCACCTTCTTCTTTGCCCGCTCCACTATAGAGGAGGCGTCTATTGGTCCTGATGGCGGTATGCCCTTGCCGGGGCTGAACCGTCCTTCGGTAAGTATCTCAGACGCTTCGGCTATAGCCGAACATATCGCGGCATTGGCGGCCGCATCTGCCGGATTTGCCGCGATGGCCGACAGTATCTCAACAGGTATCTCAACGGATACCGTCTTTTTCTTGAATGTCTCTTTTTTCATGATAAAACGCTTTTTGGATATAAACTACGGCACAAAGTTAATGCCAACGGCATGCGTCTGGAGGTGTTAAATCCCGTTTAACGGATTTTTGCATTCTCGGGATCTGATAGTATATTGCTACCATTCAAGCGTTTATGCTCTAGTTAAAGTTTGTTAAGATTAAGCCGAATTTCATGCCACGATGCTGTAATTCACTGTCTGGCAGGCTCAACATATTCTACTAGCACTTGACCTAATCTTGCAATTATTTGTTGGGGATAGGCACATACAAAT
>VSPW01000123.1 GCA_009775535.1 Muribaculaceae bacterium | reverse complement strand
TTTCCCTTGTGTCTATGCTTTCAGGAACTGGGGGCATGGTTTTGGACTGGATGCTTACCAGATATCCGATCCCGGCTGCCTGCGGAAGTGTCATTGCCGCAACTTTTTCAAGCCCCGTTTCCCCGCAGGTGCAGATCAGCACCTGTAAAATGACGCCTGTCTTCACCTTAGCCTCCTTTCCCAAAAATCCGTGAAGCGTTTAGCCACAACTGAGGCATCGTTATGGCGTCTTACAAACATGCGCCCTTGCCGTCCGAGCTGCTTTATCCTGTCAGGGTTGTCGACAATCGATGTCAGTTCACTGATAAGCTGTCCGGTGTCGGCGGGGTTTGCGTTTACGATGGGGCGTAGCTTGCTTTCGCCGATAAAATTGTAGAAATCTTCCTCCCCCCCGCTAACGGTAACTTTTCCCATTGACATTGCCAGGAGGGCATTGGTGGCCGGGGTATATGAGTATAGT
This sequence comes from Muribaculaceae bacterium, assembly GCA_009775535.1. Lineage (GTDB taxonomy): Bacteria > Bacteroidota > Bacteroidia > Bacteroidales > Muribaculaceae > CAG-873. Next base: position 5,513 of record VSPW01000123.1, on the reverse strand, counting down.
TGGTCGAATACGATGTCGGCCCTGTTGAGGAGTGATATGTATTCGGAGTATGGTCGGTTTTCCACTATGTCCAGACGGCATCTGCCGGGGCGTGCTGCGGCTACCTGGCGTGCTACATCCTCTAGTATGTCAGTGCCTTTCTCTGCCATACGGTCTCGGTGGCGGCCAATGAACAGGTTCACAGTTCCTATGTCATTGGCATCGCCGGGATTTTCCGGCTGTGTGGGGATTGGTATCCCTGCGTATTGCACCATATGGCCTGGCAGCAAGCGGGTGCAGCCCAGGTGGTATTCGTAGAGCGCCGTCAACACTCCGTCAGAGCCGTTATATATAATGTCGCATAGATTCCGTAGGGGAGCGGCCTGCCACGCTTGTGCCGTCCCGGAGTGGGTCTTCATGTATGGCGAGGTCTCTTGGCCGATATGCCATTCGCTGTAGCGTAGCGGGCAATTTTTGCGGTCAAGGCACATGTCGACATATGGAGTGTCTGTGCCCAGTGCGGTCAGGAATACGCCTCCGTTATCGCGCCTGAGCTTCCGGAACATCGCTTCTACCCTTTGCGGCCTCTGTTCAATGAATACCGGGTTTGACAGCTGCACCACATCGTACCCTTTTAGCCTGGAGGACAGCACAGTGTTTAGCCGTGCCCACAGGATTGCGCCACCGAGTTTGCCATTTTTGCGTGATATGTCTATGTCGCGGTGTGTGCGCATCCACCCTGAACCGGATGAGGCCAGGGTCACATCATGGCCTTCAAGTCTGAGTGCGTGGGCCAGCGTGGCGTGGTAGTTGCTTGCGTCTCCTAGTAGCAGAATCTTCATGTGTAGGGCGTTAAAAGAACGGCCGCATCAACCTTGCCGCGCCGCGGTGTCCGGATGATGTCATTCGGTATGATATATTGTACAGAGTGCGGTATAGAGTGCTATTTTCTGATGCCATGACTTTGCCTATGAGCAGGTTGGCGGCTTCGGGGCATTCCTCGCGCATGTACAGTCCGGCAAGGATGGCGCGCATGAGGTTGACACGGCGTCGCCACCGGAGGCCGGGTATTGAGTTTTCCATGCAGTCCAATGAGTGTTCCCACCGTGATGCGCATATGGCGTATCCAGTGCCGGTAATGCTTTCGCTTGATGCATATACGTCAGCGCCTATATGGTTGCGCAGATATATGGCTTTTGGCTTTAGGGCCAGCATGCGTATTCCAAGTTCGGAGTCGTCCCAACCTTTGACATCCGGATTCCACATGCCGGCATCCCTTACTAGCTTTACAGTGGCGGCCCACCTGAGTGTAGCCATTGTGCCGTGGAACAGTGCGTTGTATAGGGCATCGTTTGCCTTGAATCCATACCGGTGGTCGCCGTCGTTACGGTGTACCATGACATCCCAGCCGATGATTCCTGCCGTAGGGTTGCCGGCGATTGCCTTTTCGATACGTTCGATATGGCCGGGGCGCATGGCGTCATCGCTGTCGAAATGCATCACCCATGGGGTGGACACTTCCATTAGCCCCCTGTTGCGGGCAGCCGCCGCGCCGGGGATAGGCTCTTTGACTAGGGTGACATTTATTCCGGATGCCTTGCAGCTGTCTTTCCATCGGGATAGCACGCCATATGTGCCGTCGGTCGATCCATTGTCGACCAACACCACATTAAGCGGACGCCATGACTGAGCCTCGATGCTTTCCAGGGTGCGTCCTACTATCCCGGCGCGGTTGTAGACCGGTATTACTATTGTAAGTGCCGTCATTATATTGATAAACGTGTGTGGTTACGGTTTTATTTTCCGGGTGCTCCTGGTAAAAAGGCTTAACTGTGTTGCGTATGGATGGAAATGTCGTGGATTTTTTGTAAATTTGTGGAATAATAGATTATTTACCCGCAATGGCACAAGACTTTAACGATAGCTTAAATCCTGCTGACGCCACCGGCAAGTTGGAAATGGAGGCATCGGAGATGATAATCCCGGTCAACGATGTCCCTGCCGTGGATGTCCAGTATAATGAGGACAACATCAAGACCATGGAGTGGCAGGAACATATCCGGCTGCGTCCGGGCATGTACATAGGCAAACTCGGTGACGGCACAAATTCTGATGACGGAATCTATGTTCTGCTTAAGGAGGTGCTTGACAATTCCATAGACGAACACATGATGGGGTATGGCCGCCAGATTGATGTGGACATTACGGGTTCGACTGTGACGGTGCGCGATTATGGACGCGGTGTGCCCCTGGGCTCGGTTATCGATGTGGCATCGAAGATGAATACCGGGGCGAAGTATGATTCTAAGGCGTTCAAGAAGTCGGTGGGCCTTAACGGTGTCGGCATAAAGGCTGTCAATGCGTTGAGCGGAAGCTTTGAAATCATGAGTGTGCGCGACGGTATGATGAAGCGTGCCCGGTTTTCAAAGGGGGTGCTGTTGGACCAGACTGATATCGTACCTACAGAAGAGCCTAACGGCACGCGGGTTCAGTTTACGCCGGATATGGCTGTGTTCCGTGAATATGCCTATCGCGATGAGTATATTGTGCCGTTGCTCAAGAACTATACGTTCCTCAATACGGGCCTGGCCATTGTGTACAACGGCCGCAGGATGGTGTCGCGCAACGGGCTTCTTGACCTGCTGAGGGAGAATATGACCAAAGAGCCGCTGTATCCTTTGATACATCTCTCGGGTGACGATATCGAGATTGCGCTCACGCATGCCGACCAGTATGGCGAGGAGTATTATACGTTCGTCAACGGGCAGCATACTACACAGGGCGGTACTCACCTTACAGCATTCAAGGAGGCCGTGGCGCGTACCATAAAGGAGTATTATGAGAAGAATTTCGATTATCCCGATATCCGGAATGGTATGATAGCGGCGGTATCGGTTAAGGTCGAGGAGCCGGTATTCGAGTCGCAGACAAAAACGAAACTGGGGTCGCGGGACATTGGGCCAAACGGGCCTACGGTGTCAAAGTTTGTAAGCGACTTCCTTAAGCATGAGCTTGACAATTACCTTCACCGTGAACCTGATACGGCAGAGGCGATGCTACGGAAGATACAGGATAGTGAGCGTGAGCGCAAGGCAATGGCTGGTGTGGCAAAAATAGCGCGGGAGAAGGCCAAGAAGGTGAATCTTCATAACAAGAAGCTGCTTGATTGCCGTATCCACCTCAATGATGCCAAGGCTGACGAGAAAAAGCGTTTTTCCTCTTCGATATTCATCACCGAGGGCGATTCTGCGGCCGGCTCTATCACCAAGATACGCGATGTGGAGACCCAGGCTGTGTTCTCGCTGCGCGGTAAGCCGCTGAACACATATGGGCTGACGCGCAAGATTGTATACACCAATGATGAGTTCAACCTTCTCCAGGCTGCATTGAACATAGAGGATGATATCGACAACCTGAGATACAACAAGGTGATAATAGCGACCGATGCCGATGTGGACGGTATGCATATACGTCTGCTTCTGATCACGTTCTTTCTTCAGTTTTTCCCGGACCTGATAAAGAAGGGGCATGTGTATGTGCTCCAGACACCGCTTTTCCGTGTGCGCAATAAGTTGACGGCCCGCCGTTCCGGCAAGAAGTCGAAAGGCCCGGAAGAGACTTATTACTGCTATTCGGATGAGGAGCGGGTAACTGCGATCGACCGCCTGGGTGTGAATGCGGAGATAACCCGCTTCAAGGGACTTGGAGAGATATCGCCGGAGGAGTTCCGGGGGTTCATCGGCCCGGATATGCGTCTGGACAGGGTGACACTCCGGAAAGAGGATGCCGTGGCGGAGCTGCTTGAGTTCTATATGGGCAAGAATACGATGGACCGCCAGAATTTCATAATCAATAACCTTGTGGTTGAAGATGACTCACAGATTTCATGATGATGCGCCTGTTGGGCGTGTGGCTTTGTTCCCGGGCACGTTCAATCCTTTCACGTTGGGCCATGCCTCAGTTGTGGAGCGGTCGTTGCCGTTGTTTGACAGGATTGTCATAGCGGTTGGTGTGAATATCGAGAAAGGAATGCCGCCTTCGATACCTGCAGTGGAGGCCATCAGGCGTGTCTATGCCGATGAACCCAGGGTGGATGTGGTGGCATACGGCGGCCTGACTGTCGATGTGGCCCGAGAGGCCGGCGCACGTTTCCTGCTCCGTGGGGTGAGGTCGGTGAAGGATTTTGAGTATGAGCGAACGTTGGCTGATGCCAACCGTGGCATCGGCGGCCTGGAGACGGTACTGGTTTTCTCGCTTCCTGAATACAGTTGGCTGTCGTCAACGGTGGTGCGCGACCTTATGGCGCACGGGCGCGATGTTGCGCAGTATCTGCCGGAGGGTTATAGTTTGGATTGTTAAATTAGAAAAACAGATTTTATATATGGATACACCACGCCCGTTGATATTGATAACAAATGATGACAGTATAGAGGCCAAAGGGCTGCATTGCCTTATTGAGGCGGTCAGTGGTCTCGGGGATGTGATTGTAGTTGCTCCAGATGACCCACAGTCTGGGCAATCGTCATCGTTGTCTGTGAACCGTCCGTTGCGTATAACCGAGCACCCTGACTATCATGGCGCAAGGGTGTTTTCTGTGAGCGGCACTCCGGTGGATTGTGTGAAGCTTGGGTTACATGCGGTTGTGCCACGGAAGCCGTCGCTGCTTCTTTCAGGTATAAACCACGGAAGCAATTCAGGGAATGCCATAACTTATTCGGGTACGATGGGGGCTGCAATTGAAGGTTGTACTGTCGGTGTACCGTCGGTCGGCTTCTCGCTTTTGCACCATTCCCTTAAGGCCGATTTTTCGATGGGGCTGCCTTTTGTGCGTTCGATCGTTGAAAAGGTGCTGGCCTCGGGGCTTCCGCATGGTGTGTGCCTCAATGTCAATATACCAGCGAAGGTTGTGCCTGAAGGTATAAAGGTGTGCCGTGCTGCGCGCGGGCACTGGAGCGAGGAGTACCGCCGCTACCTTGATCCGAACGGTAAGCCGTTCTATTGGCTTACAGGCCGTTTCTGTAATGATGAGCCGGATGCGGTCGATACTGATGAGTATTGGCTTTCACATAATTACATATCGGTAGTGCCTGCAACGCCTGATCAGACAGACTTCGGGGCTATGCCAGGAGTGGCCCGTTTGTTGGGGCTGGGAAGCTGAACGTCAGGACACAGGTATTGTCCCTTGCCTTTTGTGGCTTTTCCGTAAGCCACTGCGTGGTGGGGGCATATATGGTAACAACGCAGGCACAGGGCACAGTTGTTGCCCCAGTGCGGCAGGTCGGCTTCCATCTTTATGTTGGACAGCGGACATGAAAGTGCACAACGTCCGCAACCTACACAGCTTGTAGTGGGGTGGAACGGACGCGGTGACATGCACATCCTTGTAAAATACGGGTAGATTATTGCTGTCTTTATCCAGGGGTGCTTCCCGGCAGTGATGTCGATAAGTGTGCTGCCTGCCTTTATCGCTTTTGCTATTTCTGCTATCCGGGCGGGTATGGCGGCAAGTTTTTCCTTTACGATGTCTGAAGGGT
>VSPW01000122.1 GCA_009775535.1 Muribaculaceae bacterium | reverse complement strand
CAGATGTTTATAAGAGACATAGCTCACACCTAAACGCAAACTTACAAGATGAAGGTCGGGCTGATTATAATCGACCCCGTCACGAGTATAATATCCACGGTCGAAGTAATTGTAGCTCAATATTATATGTGACTTAAATTTCTGTCCTAAAGCGAGGTTGAATCCAATACCTCCAGATAGGAACAGACCAGCCTGACTGACATTGTCTTCAAGGTAGTTAAGTGATACCCCAGCCCTAGCATCAAAAAAACAAAGGGACGGACGATTCATGAAATTTGTACGTACTATCCCATAAATAGGGAATGAACGGTTACTGTTACTAACCATCATATTTAAACTGGCTCCGATCCCAAGCAGACGCAGGTAATCATTCTTGTAACCAAAGTTAGCTCCGATGTCGATTGTAGACATATCATGCCCGCTCATGTCAATAGATCCGCCCAGATCAGCACCCCAACAGAAATGGGACATCGGGGATTTATCTTCCATATTTGGAGTGACAGCTTTTTCAATGTTACCTGCAGAAAGAGAAAAAGGCAACACAAAAGCCATCAGCATAAATAGTATAAATGGCCTCATAACTTCCTGTTTTTTTTATTGTCTGACAAGTCTTAGGCAGGCCCAATTGTCCTTAACTGTATGAAAGTGCTCCTTAAGCCCATATTTACATGCCGTCTCCATTATAACGGGTATGTCATGTTCATAGAACCCGCTCAGAAGCATTATGCCGCCATGATGCAAGACAGAGGCATATGATGCCAGATCGGATGTTATTATATTCCTATTTATATTGGCAACAAATACATCTACTGGTTCTATGCAGTCTAACTGTGTCGCATCCCCAAGCCTTACATCAACTTCAGAATGCCCATTCGATGCCACATTTTCAACGGCATTCTCATACGCCATGGGATCTATTTCAATTGCAGTAATAGATGTTGCCCCACACATTGCCGCCAATATGGCAAGAATTCCTGTACCAGTACCCATATCTACCATACTCTTACCTTCAAGATTAAGGTCAAGTAGCTGATTTATCACCAATGAAGTGGTAGCATGATGACCTGTACCGAATGCCATTTTCGGGTCTATGACTATGTCATACTTGCAGACAGGGAAATCTTTATGAAACGAACTATGAATAACGCATTTATCGCCCACTACAATCGGACGGAAATAGTTCTTTTCCCATTCGATATTCCAATCACGGCCTTCGACAAGTGTCGCCATTATGCTTATTTCCGTTTCAAAAGGGAACTCCCCGATTATTCCAGCGACCTTATCGGCATCGTATATTTCCGACTTTACGTATGCAGTAAGCCCTGTGGTATCCGGCACGAAACTTTCAAAACCAACATCCCCAAGCATTGCAGCCATAAGGTCTGTCATATCTTCATCAACCGGAGCCATATCCAGTCTTACTTCATAATAATCATTCATATATAAATCTTTAAATTAAAGGCTTATGTCCATAGAGTGTAGGCTGTAGCCTGCGGCAGTTATAATGGGATGACATAGATTCCCCATATGCCCCTGCCGAGCGTATGACCATTATGTCTCCACGCATTGTCTGGGGAAGGACCACACCTTCACCAAATGAATCCGATGTCTCGCAAATAGGGCCTACGACATCATAACGCATTGCCCCTCTATCGCCACGTGCAAATGCAGATAAGTTCTGTATTTCATGGAAAGCCTGATAAAGAGCAGGACGTACCAATTCGCTCATTCCGGCATCCAAAATCACAAATTTCCTATTATGACCTTCTTTTACATATAGAACCCTTGTGACCAAAGATCCACATTGTCCTACCAAAGAACGTCCAAACTCAAAATGTACTTGCTGCCCTTGCCTGACATCCAACGTATTGGATACAGTATCCATCAATGTTTTAAAATCTGATATAGGATTTAAATCAGGCGTATCGTAGTCTATACCCAAGCCTCCTCCTAGATTTATCCATTCAAATTCAATACCTTTCCTCCTGCAATTTTCCAGCAAGACATTAACCCGCTCGCATAGAAGTTCATATGGATATATGATTGTAATCTGTGACCCAATATGGAAATGCAATCCTATCAAATCTATATTACTATAGGACAATGCCAAATCGACAGCTTTATCAAAATCCGCAAGATTGATGCCAAATTTATTGTCCTCCATTCCTGTGGTAATAAAATGATGTGTATGCGCATCAATATTTGGATTCACCCTAATGGCAATACGGGCACGTCTATGCATCTTTCCGGCAATATCATTGATAACCTCCATCTCTTGTAAAGATTCCACATTGAGGCATCCAATGTCGGCATCCAGCGCCATCTTTATTTCCCAATCGGCTTTCCCAACACCAGCAAAAACTATTGTAGATGGAGCAAAAGAAGCCCCTATAGCCATCTCCAATTCGCCTCCGCTCACGACATCGGCCCCTAAACCATAAGATGAAATCAGACGTAAAATCTCATGATCTGTATTTGCCTTAACAGCATAATGCACCTTGAAATGAGGGTATGGCGCAACTGCGTCCTTTAACGTCATTAAAGTCCTGTCCAGCAATTCCATGTCGTAATAATAACATGGTGTGGGTGAATCCTGGAACACATCCAATGGAAATCCAGAAGACTGGTATGAAGTATATCCTAAACTGCAATTATCCATTAAACAGAGCCGAAGATAATTTATTAAGAGCCTTTATCTTATCATCCTTGCCAACAAGGACTGAAATATTATAGTTGCTACCCCCATAAGAAATCATCCTTATGGGAATATCGCTCAAGGCACTTAACACTTTGGATTCAAAGCCGCAATTATGCCACTCCAAGTCTCCAACCACACATATTATCACCATATCGCGATCAACTGTGACTGTGCCGAACTCCTTCAATTCGTCTATTATCGGACGGAGATATTGCTCGTTATCAATCGTCAATGACACCCCAACTTCACTAGTAGCCACCATATCGACAGCAGTACGGTATTTGTCAAATGTTTCAAATACCTTATTCAGGAAACCGTGGGCAAGAAGCATACGGCCACTTTTTATCTTAATGGCTGTTATATTGTCCTTTGCGGCAACAGCCTTTATAGTACCGGTTGCCGGTGTCGTATGGATCAGTGTGCCTTCTGCATCCGGCTGCAATGTATTAAGCAACCGTACAGGTATATTATGCAATTTTGCCGGCAGCACGCATGTCGGATGCAAAATCTTCGCGCCGAAATAAGCCAACTCGGCAGCTTCCTCAAAATGAAGTTCATGCACAGGCGATGTGCCTTCCACATAACGGGGGTCATTATTATGCATCCCATCTATATCTGTCCATATCTGGACTTCATCAGCCTGAATAACAGCGGCAATTATGGAAGCAGTGTAATCGCTCCCACCCCTACGTAAATTGTCAACTTCCCCGTTTTCATTCCGACATATGTATCCTTGGGTTATAAGCACCTCCGCCTCAGGATGACGTTGCATCAATGATTTTAGCTTCTGGGCTATATATGCCATCTGCGGTTCGCCATTGTTATCAATCCTTACATAGTCAAGCGCAGGAATGACGTCACAAATATGCCCCTGCTGACGCAGATACAATGACATCAATAGTGTAGACATCAATTCTCCCTGTGACAGTATCTCTTTTTCTTGTACCGGGCCAAAAGATTCAGGAGTAAACGAACGGAGATAATTGAAGATGCCCCGCAACTCTACCAATGCCGTATCGGCAAATGTATTTTTACCAAAGAGGGAGTATACCGTATCTGTATATTTTGATTCAAGCGCGAATATTGTCTCCTTTGCCCCAGAAATGTTACCCCTATATAGGTAGTCGGCAATCTCAACAAGAGAATTAGTTGTGCCCGACATGGCAGAAAGCACCACAATATTACGGCCTCTGCCAACAATCAGCCGCGCTACATTCTTAATCCTTTCTGCAGTACCAACCGATGTCCCACCAAATTTCAGAACTTTCATATTACTTGTCTACGTCTACATTTACAGTCATTCTCACTCACAAATCAACTCCTTGTCAAGGCAACGCACCACCCGTCCCGGAAATTGACGTAGCATCTGCATATTGTGCGTAGCCATAACTACGGCGACACCTTGCGATGCAATCTCATGCAGATACGCAACTATCTGTTCTCCTGTATCAGGATCAAGATTTCCAGTAGGTTCATCAGCTATGATAAGGCTAGGGCTGTTTAGGAGAGAGCGTGCTATCACTATACGTTGCTGCTCGCCACCTGAAAGTTCATGCGGCATTTTATAGCTTTTATTGACCATGCCCATCTGCTTGAGAACTTCCTCTATCCTGGCATCACGTGCATCTTTATCAGACCAACCGGTCGCATCAAGTACAAAACGGAGATTCTCATATACATTTCTATCAGTCAATAACTGGAAATCCTGAAATATTACTCCTACACGCCTACGCAACATAGGGATGTCCCGCCTACGGATTGTTGTCAGATCATATTCAAAGATACGGGCATAACCCGTGTCTACAGGAATTTCCGCATACATTGATTTTATCAATGATGACTTGCCACTACCAACACGGCCGATAAGATATACCATCTCACCGGAATATATGTTGAAATTCACATGTTTCAGCACTACGTGCTCCTGACGCAAAATCTCCACGTCACGGTAATCAACCAGCGGCACCGGGACTGTTGATTCGTCTATTTCAATAATATCCTGCAATTTGGATTTCCAATAATACAGTTAAACCTATTCACATGCCTTGAAACTCATATCAAGCCCCTTTACAGAATGGGTGAGTGCCCCGACTGAAATAAAATCGACACCAGCTTCACCATAAGCACGGAGTGTTTCCAGCGTTATACCTCCTGAAGATTCCACTTCTGTAGCTCCATTTATTAGTTTTACTGCATCACGTGTTGCTTCAGGTGTAAAGTTGTCAAGCATTATACGGTCAACCCCTTCATCAAGGGCAAGGCGGATTTCATCAGTATTACGAACTTCTACCTCTATTTTAAGATCCTTCCCGTTGCTGGAACAGTATTCCTTAGCTGCACGGATAGCATTTTGTATACCTCCGGCAAAATCCACATGATTGTCCTTTATCAGGATCATATCAAATAATCCGATACGGTGGTTCGCGCCTCCCCCAATCCTGACACCTTCCTTTTCCAGCAACCTCATGCCTGGTGTTGTCTTCCTGGTGTCCAATACGCGGGCCTTTAATCCTTCAAGACGGCTCTGATACTCATGGGTTGCAGTTGCCACACCGCTCATACGTTGCATTATATTGAGCATCACACGCTCAGTCTGCAGCAATGACCGCACAGACCCCTCAACGACAAAAGCGATATCGCCAGGCTTAACCGTAGCACCATCCTCAATAAAAACCGTCATCTTCAATGATGGATCAAATTTATTGAAAACCTTACGGGCTATATCCACACCCGCCAATATACCAGACTGTTTTATCAGAAGATGCTGCTTCCCCATTGCACTCGCTGGGATTGTGCTTAATGTTGTATGGTCTCCGTCACCGACATCTTCTGCAAATGCCAAAGTCAAAAGGTCGTCTATAAGTTCGTCTCTTGATTTCATTTTTCGGATTTTAATTTTTATTGAGTACTTTTGTGCAAAAGTACTCATTTACCATCAACTTCACAACATTCAAGCTATGAAAATTGTGCTTTTAGCCATCGGTAAGACATCGGAAGCATACCTGAAGGAAGGAATCGACAAATTCACCAAAAGGCTGGGCCATTATATTCCCTTTGAACTACGTATAATCCAGGATGTAAAAACTTCACGCGGAATTAGTCCTGAAAAACAGAAACAGATGGAAGGAGAACTTATTCTAAACAACATATCATCCGGAGACCATGTGGTCCTGCTTGACGAACGCGGCAAACAGCATACATCAAGAGAATTTGCCAATTACCTTGACCGTAAGATGTCTATAGTGCCCAAAAACTTCTATTTTATAATCGGCGGCCCATACGGATTCTCTAAAGAAGTCT
>VSPW01000121.1 GCA_009775535.1 Muribaculaceae bacterium | reverse complement strand
GGCAATCCCGTCCGACATGTTCGCGCAAAAACAATTCAAACGCGACCTCGAACAAATATCCTTCATTCCGAAAGGCCAATGGATCACAGGAGTAAGCGTGAGCTACTCACAATCAAAGGAAGATAACTATCAATTCCTTATCGTAGAAGGAATTGACGGAAACGCTTATAATTTTAAAATCAGCCCTATGGCGATGTACTGTTTCAAGGACAATCTTGTCGCAGGTGCGCGTCTGGGATACCAGCGCCAACGTATGAGCCTTAATTCTGCCGATGTGGTCATCGATTCAGAAACCGATTACAATATAGACAACCTTTACAGTATAAGCCATAAATTCCTGACCACCGCAGCATTCCGCAATTACATAAGCCTAGGTAGCAGCAAGCGTTTCGGAATGTTCAATGAAGTCCAGATACAGTTCGGGGCAGGAGAATCAAAGATATGCAATGGTACGGGTGACGACCTTACAGGCACATTTTCCCGCAGCTACTCATTTGATATTGGCCTCGCACCAGGAATGGTCATGTTCCTGAACAATTATTCGGCCATCGAAGTAAACGTCGGCGTACTCGGGTTCAGCTATACACACCACCGGGCTGTCACGGACCGTGTACACGTAGCCAATTACAATACAAAAAGCGCAAACTTCAAAATCAACCTGTTTTCAATCACCTTTGGGGTGGCTTTCTATCTATAGACACTAAACATGCAACGGATAACATATACATTGTTTATTATAGCGGCATGCATTATATCTGCAATAAACGGCAATGCCGCCAACCATCAAGGGCCTACTGGTACTGCTGCCGATTCTGTACTTATTTCCGGATTCAATCCAGAAGAAGACCTTGTAATAGTAGGCAGCGACACTATTTCAATATTACTCCCCGAGCGCAACCTAGGCCGTTACGACCGCGGACTTTTCAACTATCTATTCATTCCAAAAGGGCAATGGGCCTTCGGCCTGACTGCATCTTATGGAGAATTCAATTCTGAAGATGTTGAAGTTCTGTCCGTAATAAAAGACTTCAACTTCAAAGGCAAGCTATACTCTATAAAACCATCCGTATCATATTTTTTCAAAAGCAACCAGTCGTTAGGCCTAAAATTCGACTACACCCGCGGAATAGCCGACCTTGCAAACCTGAACGTGGATTTTGACGAAGACCTAAGCTTTTCAATCCACGATGTAAGTTATTATAGCCAAAGCTACAGTATGTCCCTTTTCTACCGAAACTATGTCGGTCTGGGAAAGGAGAAACGGTTCGCTGTGTTCAATGAAGTAGACCTTGGTTTCGGCAGTGGTTCTTCCCGGTTCAAGAGGTATTACAACGATGAGCTGCGCGACACCCGCACAATATCAACAACCGCATCTCTAAATTTCAGCCCTGGGCTATGTGTATTCATACAGGATGTGGTATCGTTCAACGTATCATTCGGCGTATTCGGGATAAAATACAAAAAAGAGCGCCAATCCACCAATGGCGTGGACGAAGGGTCACGTGTATCTTCTGGCGCTAATTTTAGGTTCAATATTTTCAACATAAATTTCGGCATGGCCGTAGTTATCTAACGAAATGAACACGAATCCAATAAAAATATCACTAATAGTCCTGGCATCGGTATTACTTACAGGATGTATCAAAAACAACATACCCTACCCAAGAATACAGGTCAACTTCCAAAAGTTTGAGGTAAAGGACGAAATACGTACAGCATCTATCGATTCTACAAACATGCAGCTTACCGTGTTCCTCAGTGAAGCTGCAGATATATATGCGGTAGACGTACTTAACTATACTTTGACACCGGGCGGAGAAGTCATCGGAGATATACTCTCATCACCTCTTGACCTGTCAAAGCCACAGCAAGTCACGTTGAAGATGTATCAGGAGTACCAGTGGACAATAACCGCCAGACAGGATATAGACAGGTATTTCACAGTGGAATCGCAGATAGGCTCATCAACAATTGACGCTGCATCCAGACGCGTAATAGCATATGTCCCTGAAACCACAGACATTACACACATAAAGGTAGAGACAATCAAACTTGGGCTCAAAGGCTCTGAAATGTCGCCGGATATAGAAGGGACATACCAGGATTTCTCTCATCCCGTAAAAATCAAGGTAACCTCATTCGGCCGCGATGAAGATTGGGACATCTATGTTGAGCAGACGGAATCAACCGTATCAACCTTACGGGCTGATGCATGGACACGTGTGGCATGGGTATATGCACAAGCGCAAGCCGGACGCGACAATGGAATACAGTACAGATTGAAAGGCAGCCCACAATGGACAAACTGCACCCAAAGCCAGATTTCAGCCAATGGTGGAAGCTACCACGCCCGAATCACAGGATTACTTCCTATGACCACCTATGAGACCAGGGCATTTTCCGATGAAGATTTCGGAACGACAATAGAATTCACTACCGGAGAGGACATCCAATTGCCCAACATGACATTTGATGATTGGTGGCTCAACGGAAAAATATGGAATCCATGGCCTGAGAACGGAGAACAATATTGGGATACCGGAAATAAAGGCGCAACTACATTAGGAGCAAGCAACAGCACTCCAACCGATGACACATCCACCGGCACAGGATTGGCAGCAAAGCTGGAAACCAAATTCGTTGGTATCGGCGCACTAGGAAAACTGGCCGCAGGCAATATCTTTGTCGGCAAATATGTACGTACAGTAGGAACGAACGGCATACTTAGCTTCGGGCGGCCATTCATCCAACGTCCGACCAAACTGACAGGATATTTCAAATACACAACAGCCCCTATATCATCGACATCCCAAAGTTTATCTGACCTTAAAGGCAGACCTGACACTGCAATAATATGGATGGCACTTGTTGATCTGGACGAACCATTGGAAATACGTACCGACCCTAATAACCGCCAACTCTTTGATCCAGAAGCGGAATACGTGGTGGCATACGGAAATATGGAGACAGCCGAATCTACATCTGAATATGCCCGGTTTGAGATAGAACTCGACTACAAGGCTACTGACCGCCGCCCCAAATACATATTGCTTACAGCATCAGCCAGCAAATACGGTGATTACTTTACAGGAGGCAACGGCGCAGTACTGTACATCGATGACCTACAACTGCTTTACGACTATTAGACCTAAAAGCATTTAACATCCATTCCATAAAGGCGGCAAAAAATCCACAACTTAAGATTTTTTGCCGCCGCTCTTTGATTATTCCATTTTTTTTTGTAATTTTGAATTGAAATCCCTCTTTTTTCCGGACATAAGCCAATGGCATAACCAGACAATACCGGAATCATAAAATCAAACAAGAGAACCAAACCGACTATGGACAAAAACGACTTCCGCAACTATGCCGTACACCATCTGGGAATGAACGGCCTTGCACTTGACAATTATACTTCAGCAACAAATTCAAGCATCATATCATCCGTCAACCCTGTAACGGCAAGCTATATATCACCGACCATCATTGAGGAGCGCCAGCTCAATGTAGCACAGATGGACGTATTTTCACGATTGATGATGGACCGCATCATCTTTCTTGGCACAGATGTCAACGACTATACAGCAAACGTAATACAGGCACAGCTCCTCTATCTCGACTCCGCTGACCCAGGAAAAGACGTTTCCATATACATCAACTCCCCTGGCGGATCTGTATATGCCGGCCTAGGCATATATGACACCATGCAATATATCTCAAGCGATGTTGCCACAATATGTACAGGCATTGCAGCCTCAATGGCCGCAGTGCTGCTTGTCGCCGGCACAGAAGGCAAACGTTTCGCACTCCGCCACTCACGGGTGATGATCCACCAGCCAATGGGGGGAGCCCAAGGACAGGCATCAGATATCGAAATCACAGCCCGGGAGATACAGAAACTCAAGAAAGAGCTTTATGACATCATCTCATCACACTCCAAAGTGCCGTTTGAAAAGGTAGAGCGCGACAGTGACCGCGACTACTGGATGACAGCAGAGGAAGCCAAAGAATATGGCATGATTGACCGCGTCCTGATAAAGAACAAAAAATAATTACAGGTGGCAAACAACAAAAAGAAAAATCTGACATGCGCTTTCTGCGGCCGACCGGCCGACATGAGCGAAGCCCTCATACCATCAGCGACAACCGATACCTATATTTGCGCTGAATGCGTAGACAACATACACAACCTGCTGGTAGAATACCGGACAAATTCTGGCGACAAGTCGCTTAACAGCCTTAAAGACAGCGAAACCGACTTGACGAAAGTCCCTAAGCCCGCAGAAATAAGCGCTTTCCTTGATAAATATGTAATCGGACAGGATGCCGCCAAGCGTTACCTGTCTGTAGCCGTATACAACCACTACAAGCGCATTGCCCAGCATGGCGATGGCGATGATGTAGATGTAGAAAAAAGCAACATCATATTGGTAGGCCCAACCGGAACGGGAAAGACACTGCTTGCAAGGACCATCGCCAAGCTGCTTGACGTACCGTTTGCAATCGTCGATGCCACCGTCCTTACAGAGGCCGGATACGTCGGCGAAGACGTCGAAAGCCTACTCGTCCGTCTGCTGCAGGCGTCAGACTATGACGTGGCCAAAGCCGAACGCGGAATAGTATTCATCGATGAGATTGATAAAATCGCACGAAAAAGCGACAACCCATCAATAACTAGGGACGTCAGCGGAGAAGGCGTACAGCAAGGCCTTTTGAAGCTACTTGAAGGATCTGTGGTCAACGTGCCACCACAAGGCGGCAGGAAGCATCCCGAACAGAAAATGATTCCGGTAGACACAAAGAACATACTCTTCATATGTGGCGGCGCATTCGACGGCATTGAGCAAAAGATCGCACACCGCCTTAACACCCGTGTCGTAGGCTACTCTACCGACCCTACTAAGCAGCGCGTCGAACGCGAACACTACCTGAACTTTGTGGCGCCACAAGACCTGAAAAGTTTCGGACTTATACCCGAAATCATTGGACGACTTCCAGTCCTGACTCATCTCGAACACCTGGACAGGAATGCATTAAGGCGCATATTGACCGAACCGAACAACGCCATTGTAAGGCAATACGACAAACTGTTCCGGATGGACGGAGTGAAACTGACATTCGATGATGACGCCTTGGACCTTGTTGTCGACAAAGCGATCGAATACAAGCTAGGTGCACGCGGACTACGTTCAATCGTAGAGACCATTATGATTGACGCCATGTTCGAGCTGCCGTCAACAGATATAAAGGAATTCACCGTAACTGCAAAATACGCGTTGGACCAGTTACGCAAAGCCAACTTCGAAACCATTGCCGCATCCAACAACGAAAACTGACGATGCCATCGGCCATCAATATCCCATCTCCCTTCTGCAACCTTAAACACCCATCAGCACATGGAAAGCGACCAACGTCTACTGCCAGCCTTGAAAAAGTATTTCGGCTTCGATTCTTTCAAGGGCAACCAAGAGGCCATCATGACCAACCTCCTCGCCGGCCATGACACATTTGTGCTAATGCCAACTGGTGGCGGCAAATCGCTTTGCTACCAGCTGCCGGCACTGCTGATGGATGGAACAGCCATCGTAATCTCTCCGCTGATAGCCTTGATGAAGAACCAGGTGGACGCCATGCGCAACTTCAGCGAAGACAATGCCATCGCACATTTCCTTAATTCCTCGCTCAACAAGGCAGATATCCTGGCGGTAAAAGCCGACATAACTTCAGGAAAGACAAAGATGCTGTATGTGGCGCCGGAGTCACTCACCAAAGAAGAGAACATCGAGTTCCTTAAAAGCGTAAAAATATCCTTTTACGCCATCGATGAAGCCCACTGTATATCGGAATGGGGTCATGATTTCAGGCCGGAATACCGCCGTATACGCCCAATCATAAATGAAATAGGGACACGCCCCGTAATAGCGCTCACGGCAACCGCCACCCCAAAAGTACAGCACGACATACAGAAAAACCTCGGGATGCCCGAAGCCAAGGTGTTCCGCTCGTCGTTCAACCGCCCGAACCTGT
>VSPW01000120.1 GCA_009775535.1 Muribaculaceae bacterium | reverse complement strand
CTTTTTATCCTTTTTACTTTTGTTCCCGTAGCCGTATTCGCTTGTGCCCCGGACGGGCTAGAGTCGAAAGGGATGCAGATTCTTGCCGTGACTATAAGTTCCGGTATGCGCAGCTTATACTTCCAACCTCACTTGTCGCAGTGGGAGGAGTAGGGGTGTCTTGCTTCCCTGGAGTCAAGGCCGCATTGCGGGATGGTGCGCTTGACATTTCGTCTGGATGCCGGACAGATGCCGATGACTACTTGCAATACCTGCCTTTGGCCACATACCTGACATTGGGCTTTACAGGGCTGCCACACCGCAGCTCATTCAAGGAGCGCATGCTCGTGGCAGCCACATCATATCTGGCAATGGGCGCAGCCGTCAAGCTTACCAAGTTGGCCGTACGCGAACGGCGTCCTTTGTCTTCCTCTCGCGATGCATTTCCGTCAGGGCATACAGCCCGGGCCTTTCTGGGTGCAGAGCTGATTAGGATTGAATATGGCGCTATTGCCGCATCGGCTGCATATGTTGTTGCAACCGGGGTGGGGCTGATGCGAATGTGTAATGACCGTCATTGGTACAACGACGTCCTTGCCGGTGCAGGCATCGGCATCCTCAGTGCGCGTTTGGGGTATTGGCTGCTACCGTTGGAACGGCGGCTGTTCGGGCTTGAAAATAGCAGTACGACATGTGTCCTGTTGCCGTCTATATCGTCTGCCGGTGGGGTTGGCATGGCTATGGTCGTGGCTTTCTGATTGGCCCTGCATGTAGGTGCTTATAAAATTTTGATTTGACCTTAAAAATCCTTATCTTTGTAAGCTGATAAAAAAAATCGCCTGCCAAATGTCTGAACAGCATAAATCTGTATATAAAAGCGGTGCCGATGACGGATTCATCCTCGGTGCATACCTTTCCGTATGGTTTTTGCTGCTGGGGTATTCCACCGAAAACGTCTACCTTGCCCCATTGGCGATGTTGATGATGCTGGGCGTGCCGGTTTTAATATTCTTCATGCTCAGGCGTGCCTATGTCAGGGCATACGGCCTAAGCCAGTTCTCTGAGCTGTGGCTTCAGGGAATAATAACTTTTGTATGCGGAACGCTTCTCATGGGTGTTGTCGCATACGTCTTCCTCCGGTATCTCAACCCTGGATTTATAATGAATCAGGCATCTGTGGCAGCCGGATATTACGCATCCCTTCCTGGCCAGGAAGCGCGGTCGGTAGCCCATGCGCTGCAGGTCATGATTGACAGGAATATGCTTCCAGAACCGATATATGTAGTATTCCAGATGATCCTGCTTGGAGTGTTCTCCGGGTCTATGCTGTCTATGGTGGCCACATGGATTGTAAGGCGGATTAAAGTCCGTTCACGGCTGGACGATATCACACCTGGAGACTGATTGTACGCAAAGGACACAACAAACATAAAAATGGATATTTCAGTAATAGTTCCTCTATATAACGAATCCGAATCGCTTCCAGAACTGGAATCATGGATTGGACGTGTAATGCGTGAAAACAACTTCTCATATGAAGTGATTTTCATAAACGATGGCTCCACCGATAACTCCTGGGAAGTCATTGACGGCCTATCCAAGGCCAATCCAGCTGTTAAAGGCATCAGTTTCCGGCGCAACTACGGCAAATCACCCGCATTGAACACCGGGTTTGCACGAGCGCAGGGAGACGTTGTTATCACGATGGACGCCGACCTTCAGGACAGCCCTGACGAGATACCGGAACTTTACCGGATGATTACTGCAGATGGCTACGATCTGGTCTCAGGATGGAAGCAGAAACGCTACGACCCACTGTCCAAGACGATACCTACAAAGCTGTTCAACGCCACTGCGCGCAAAGTCTCAGGCATCACCAACCTCCACGACTTCAATTGCGGCCTCAAGGCATATCGTCGCGACGTCGTGAAGCACATCGAAGTATACGGCGACATGCACCGTTATATCCCATACCTGGCAAAGAACGCAGGATTCTCACGCATAGGAGAGAAAGTGGTGCATCACCAGGCCAGGAAATACGGCAAGACCAAATTCGGGCTCGACCGTTTCGTCAATGGATACCTAGACCTTATCACACTATGGTTCAGCAACAAGTTCGGTAAGAAACCGATGCATTTCTTTGGGCTTATGGGCTCGTTGATGTTTATATTGGGATTTATATCGGCGGCAGTTGTCGGCGGCATGAAGCTGTACAACATGTACGCAGGCAACCCCTACTCACTAGTCACCGACTCCCCATACTTCTTCATCGCATTGACGCTAATGATCCTCGGCACACAGCTTTTCCTTGCCGGATTCATAGGAGAGCTCATTGCCCGCAACTCCTCCGCCCGCAACGTCTATGAAATAGACAGAACAATCAATATTGACACCGCAACGGATAATCCAATAAATAAAAAATGAAATCGCTGAACAGTTATCCCCAGTTCCTGGAACTTGCACGCAACAGGTACTCATGCCGCAAGTTCGACAGCCGTCCCGTATCCCGCGGCCTGATACTGGCTGTCATTGAGGCCGCACAGCTTGCCCCTTCGGCCAAAAACCAGCAGCCATGGACATTCCTTGTAATAGAAGGTGGGGATGCACGGCGCGAAGTGGCTGCAAGCTACGGACGCGACTGGATAAACACCGCCCCGGTCTACATCGTGGCCTTGGGCGACAAGTCACAGGCCTGGGTACGCCCCGTTGACGGCAAAAACCACATGGACGTAGACCTTTCAATAGCCATTGAACACATGTGCCTTGCCGCCACATCCTTAGGCTTAGGCACATGCTGGGTATGCAATTTCGATGCTCCCGCACTTAAATCCGCCCTCGGGCTTCCCGAAACGGTAGAACCGGTAGCCATAATCCCATTGGGATATCCCGCAGAAGACACCCAAATCCCGTTGAAAAAGCGCAAACCAGTCGATGAGATCGTAAAATGGGGAAAATTCTGACAGCAATAACCATATTCGCCGCCATACTTGCGGCAATGATGCTATCTGTCGGATGCAATAACGAAGGATGCACCGACAACCAGAGCTCAATCCCACTGGCGGGATTCTACTCTTCTGCCGATGGGAATCCCATAAAGGTCGATTCGATACAGATTGGCGGCGTAGGCGCGCCAGCCGACTCCATGCTTGTGTCCTCATCGCGTGGCGTATCCGAAGTATACCTTCCATTACGGGCCACACACACAAGCTCATCCTTCTATATAAGGTACACCCAGAAGGCCCTTGTAGAGCTGACATCACTTTACGACACAATTAGTTTCGATTATGAAGCTATACCATACTTCGCATCCGAAGACTGCGGGGCCATGTACCGCTACCGGGTACAGAAATGCCAGGCCACAGCCCATCTTATCGACTCTGTGGTGCTGGTCGACTCATTGATTACGAATGCCAACCGCGAGTCGTTGCGTATCTATTTCAGGACACAAGAATCCGGACAGAAATGACACCCCACAGGCTACAGCACATATCACATCCGTTGCTACTGACACTTGCCATACTGGCCTTTACCGTCCAGTCTGCAATGTCGCAAAGGCGTGTCACACCCGTCAACACACCGGCCACTGCCACACAGCCGGTAAATGAATTCAAGAACGACACCGCACGCATCAACGCAGCAAAGCGCGCATCCCTTGTACACTATCACGATGAGCATGGGAATGTCGTGCTTGTCGACACCGTCACAGGCGAAGAGTGGGTCGACACTGCGACCGTCGAATCAAAGATCCCAAAGATGCAATATCCTCTCCTGGAGTCTGTTACGGTAGGAGTCGACATCGCCGACCCGCTTATGCGGCTGTTCGGGCGCAACTATGGGCTGTTTGAATTTTGGGGGATGCTCAGCATCCACAACCGCTATATGCCAGTTGTGGAGATTGGCCTCGGACAGGCACGCAACACCCCCGACGACAGCAATTTCACTTACAAATCTCCCGTAGCTCCATATTTCCGTATCGGCGCCAACTATAACTTCCTCTACAACTCCCCCACAGACTACCAGTTCTGGGCCGGCCTACGCTTTGGCATGTCATCATTCCGGTATGAGGTCACCGATGTACATCTTAACGACCCCTATTGGCAGGAATATCCTGTATTTTCCGTTCCGTCACAATCCTCCACAGCATTCTTTTGGGAAATAATGATAGGATTGAAAGTCAAGCTGTTCCGTAACGTATCCGCAGGATGGCAGATAAAGTGGCACAGCCTCCTGGCCGAGACCGGCGGCACATACGGCAAGCCATGGTACATCCCAGGCTACGGCACGCGCGGAAGCTCCCTTGCGGTAGGCTTCTCACTGATGTATACCATCCCCTTGGGCAAAAGGGAGTCCGCTGCTATCCCGCCAGGGGCAGATCCCGGATCAGGCATTGACGGGCCAGTAGGCACACTTCCAGGCCGTGCGCCAGGCATCGGGCCGGATGCATTTCCCGACAGCGGTGACGATGCCCAAGGATTGAAACTACAATGATAAATTCATCACTTTAACACTTTAATTAGAATAATTATGCAAAAAAAATTCATCTGTGTCGTATGTGGCTATGTCCACGAAGGCAACGAAGCTCCCGAAAAATGCCCACTTTGCGGTGCGCCCCGTTCAAAGTTCAAGGAAATGGACAATGAGGCTGGCCTTGAATTCGTTACTGAACACGAAATCGGAGTGGCCAAAGGCTGCGACGAAGAAATGATAAAAGACCTTACAGCCCATTTCAACGGCGAATGCAGCGAAGTCGGGATGTATCTGGCAATGTCTCGTCAGGCCGACCGCGAAGGCTATCCTGAAATCGCTGAAGCTTTCAAGCGCTATGCTTTTGAGGAAGCCGAGCATGCATCAAAATTTGCCGAGCTCCTTGGCGAATGCGTATGGGACACCAAGACAAACCTTGAAAAGCGTATGGCAGCCGAAGCAGGTGCAAATGCCGACAAGATGCGCATCGCACGCCGTGCAAAGGAACTCAACCTCGATGCCATCCACGACACCGTACACGAAATGGCAAAGGACGAGGCCCGTCATGGCCAGGGTTTCCAGGGCCTTTTCAACCGTTATTTCAAGAAATAACAGCCTAAATCACAACTTACAGGCGCGGATGGCACATCCATCCGCGCCTGTAGCTTTTATCCGGAAGCAGGACAGCCTGACTGTCTAGTAAGTCATAAACACCACCGCCATATAATACGTTAAAAAGGAATGGACAACAAACAGATACTTTCAAACATCAGCACCCGTCTGGGCATAGAGGCCCTCAACCCCATGCAGCAGGCAATAGCCACATCCGACCGCCGGCGCATCATACTCCTTTCCCCCACAGGCAGTGGCAAGACATTGGCCTTCTCCATCACAGTCCTGCGCCACATTGCGCCTCCCTATGGCCACATACAGGCCGTCATCATGGCCCCTTCACGCGAACTCGTCATCCAGATAGCCGGCGTCATACGCCAGATAGCCACCGGCTATAAGGTCACCGCCCTCTATGGCGGCCATTCAATGTCCGATGAGGTAAGCTCCCTGTCCGTATGCCCCGACATCGTTGTCGCCACACCGGGACGCCTGCTCGACCATCTGCGCCGCGGGCAGGTCGACCTTCGCCGTGTAGCCATACTTGTGCTCGATGAATACGACAAATCTCTTGAACTTGGATTCATTGATGAGATGCGCCGCATCATCAAACGCATCACCGGCCCATCGACAGTCGTCCTCACATCCGCCACCCCTATAGACACTATGCCCGACTTCATTCCGCTCAAGGGCGCTAAGGTCTACGACTATTCAGGCAGCGCCTCATCCCCGCGCTCCCGTCTGGACATAATAGCAGTCAACAGCCCTGAGCGCGACAAGCTCGATACATTGGTGAAGTTGCTGCGCACCATCCCCGATGGCAAGGTCATCGTGTTTGCCAACCACCGCGAAAGCGCGGAACGCATCCATGCCCGCCTGGTAGATGCAGGTCTGCCTGCCGGGCTCTATCACGGAGGCCTGGAACAGCAGCGGCGCGAGATAGCGGTCGACATGATCAACAACGGTTCGACCCCCATCCTCGTATCC
>VSPW01000012.1 GCA_009775535.1 Muribaculaceae bacterium | reverse complement strand
GATTTTTCTTTGATGCGGAATCTTTCAAAGCATTAATTTTCAAAACTTGCAAACATTAACAGGTGCTCAACATACTTAAGCGAAAAATTTTTCATTTGGAATCCCGATACATCTATCTTCGAGAATACAAATAACGAAGATTAATATCCAAGCGACCTATGCGCATCCTGGCGGCCATCAGCATCCAGCCGCATGTAAAGAAGAAGCTGACTCCGCAGGCGCTCCTGCCCTTACCATGGGACAGAGTCAAGAACAGGAAGCCAGGTACATCACAGCAAACGCCTCCGCTGTCCAAGGAGGAACAACGGAGGCGTTTTTATGATTTACGAGACAGGCTTGCCGAACGATGATTATTTACAGTGATATTTATGAGAACCGAAATTAGGAGGGTCTTTCAATAGAGATATAACGAAACAAACAAAACCAGCCAATGAAAGGATTACAATTACCACTTGTATAGTCATAACTAGCCAAAGCGGTAGACCAAATATAAAACAAGAAATACTGGAGAGTACCATAACGCATTTAAATTTGATTTTTACAAAGCTAAAAAAATAAGCCGGATAAAAAAAGTTAATAAATAAAAATACAACGCCATATGGCCAAAGATATAAAATTCAATCTAAAATTTGACAGTAATGGCCAAACGGTCATGGGAGAATTGACCCTTACAGCGAAACAACTGGCAAATGCAGTCGGCATTGTAAAAAAGCGGGCAGAGTCTTCTAGTGATTCCTTGTTTAGCCTTATAAATGCCATGTCTTCTGTAGGTTTTGTTGCCCAAAACGCGGTCTACGGCCTAGAGGGCATGTCTTCGGGATTTAGGGGCTTCGACCAGGCCATGCGTGCGGCGAACACTATGGCCGGGAAAAGCGGCAAGGACTTTGAGGCACTTAAGGGCAGTGTGGACAGCCTGTCGCGGTCCATACCCCTTGCACGGACGGAACTGGCGGAGGGCCTGTACCAGGTGGTGTCCAATGGCGTTCCCGAGGACAATTGGGTATCGTTCCTGGAGCAGTCGGCCAAGGCCAGTGTCGGTGGCATCGCCGAACTTGGCCAGGTGGTGAATGTGACGTCCACGCTTATCAAGAACTATGGCCTTGAATGGGATGCAGCGGCCGTGATACAGGACAAGATCCAGATGACGGCAAAGAATGGTGTGACCTCCTTCAGCCAACTGGCCCAGGCACTGCCGAAGGTCGCGGCCAATGCCAACACTCTGGGCGTCTCGATCGATGAACTCATGGCCGCCTTCGCCACCCTGACGGGGGTAAGCGGCAACACAGCCGAGGTCTCGACGCAGCTTGCCGCCATATTTACAGCCCTCATAATGCCGTCAAGCGAGGCGTCTCAGCTTGCCGCAGAGATGGGAAGTATCACTTCAAACATGTGGTGTCTATACAGAATGCACCCCAAAAGTTCTGTGTTTAACTTTTGGGGTGCAGCTCATACCGGGCTTATTTTAATATGCTTATTTTTTCGCATCTAACTGGCGGAGAAGTTCATTAACAGCGGCACGTAGCTGTTGGTCTTCTCCCTTAACAATGACTTCCGGCTGATTTACCACACGCAAATCGGGTTCAAGTTGTGTGTTCTCTAAATATGAACCATCCGGAAGACGGTAACCGACAACAGGTATGCCATATACAAGAGACGGGTCCTGCATCGTTATCCAATTGACGCTTGTCATTGTACCAGGTACAGGCATACCTACCAACTTACCCAAACCTTGATACTTATACACCCACGGTGTGCCATGTGCGTTTGAGTAACAGGCCTCACACATCACCATTATAGACGGTTTGTTCCATCTGCGCGATGGCATATCACACGATTCCACCCCACGTATCACTTGGGTAAAATATTTTTTACCACTTAAAAGGACCTCTATATCTTCATGGAGGCGTCCACCGCCGTTCCACCGTATATCAACAACGACCCCTTCCCTATCGTTGTACTTACCGAGAAGGTCGCTATATACCTTTCGGAAACTATCATCGCCCATTGATTCGATATGCACGTATCCAAGGCGACCTCCAGACCAACGGTCAACGTCTGCAGCACGCTGCTTTACCCAACGTTCATAGAGACAATCAGACATCTTACCTGTGGATATCGGGATCATGGTCTCATTTACCTCACGACCATCAGGTGTAGTGAATGTCACCAATGTTTTCTTACCTGCGATGTCATTAAAAATTGCTGTATAATCTGTTTTGGATGGCTGGATCTTCTCGCCGTTAACGGCTGTCACTATACATCCTGGCTTCATCTCGGAAGATGCCACATAAAAAGGTGTCTTTTCGACAACTTCTGCCACTTTCAATCCGTCACCATCATAGGAAAGGTCATATATAAGCCCCAGCGATGCTGTGCGGTCGCCCACCATTGACGGATAAAACCGTCCACCAGTATGGGACACATTAAGTTCACCCAAAAGTTCGCTCAAGAGTTCAGCATAGTCATAATTATTATTTATATGCGGCAGGAACTTTCGATAGTCCTTCGACATATGGGTCCAGTCAACGCCATGCATCCCCTTGTCGTAAAAACGTTCACGCTCAGAACGCACCAATTCGTCATACATGTATTCGCGTTCCGCAGAATGGTCAATCTTCATTGTAGATGAAAATGTTATGGGCGTCTGCTTATCTGATCCGGGAACAAACTTTTTCATCCCACGCGGACCTACGATAAATACATTCTTCATATCGGGTGTTGCATCGAAACCGTTACCATCAACCTTACCTACCAGTCGATGTTCATCCTTACGTAGTCCTTGCCTCCAAAGTTGGCGTCCATCACGTGACGAAGCGATATAATATAACACATCGCCATCTCCATTAAGTATATAATCAGATATATCCCCTGACGCTGTGGTAAGGCGCATCACACGGTCCTGGATACCATCAAGCTCTACATCAACCGCATTTTCTTCCTTTTCCTTATCTTTTTCTTCAGCCGTCTCCTTGCTTTCATCTGCCTTCTTCTTTCGAGCTTTTTCAACTTCCTTACGCAAAGCATATTCCTCTTCGGAGAGCGAAAATTTCTCATATGCATCACGGTTCATGAACACAATCATCACATCGTTCATTGATCCCCATGATGCATGGTTACGCATACCGTAGCGGTCTGTGGCAAAAAGTATGGCATTACCATCCATCACCCATCGTGGTGACATATCAAAATATCCGCTGTTTGTAAGGTTAACAATCTTGGGGTCATCAACATTGACAATCGCAATATCGCTATACGGCTCATGTCGGCGGTCATTTATCTCTAATGCAATCCACTTACTGTCAGGACTCCATGCATAAGATATCCTGCCGTTTGTCTGCGGATTCAAACGGGCATCGGTAAGTATTTTAGTTTTTTTGGAATCCATATCCATAACCGCCAACTGATGACGGTCGTACACAAATGCCAGCTTCTTGCCATCAGGTGAAAACTGTGGATGCATACGCTCATGGCCATCGTCTGAAAACAATCTGGTCTCTTCAATCAGCGTTGCATTTGAGAAATTAGGATCAGACTCATTACCCAATTTAGCCTGATAAAGAGTAGCATATCCGTCACGGTCGCTCTGATAAACAATACTCTTACCGTCCTTACTCCATGTTGGAGATTTTTCGGCTGCAGCTGTGACGGTAACCTGCTTTGTTGATGGATATTCAACTGATGTCACAAACAAATCGCCACGGCTTGTAAATGCTGCCTGTTTTCCATCTTGCGAAAAAGCCACAGACGTAAGTGAACGTACCGGAAGGCGGGTTATGCCTTCCTCTGTATCGGATATAATATCAATCGCCACCTTCGATGGCTTTCCACCTTCAGGCATAGTATATATCTCGCCATCATAAGTGAAGCATAGCATGCCATTGACATCCCTCGAAAGAAACCTCACCGGATGTATCTTGAAATCCGTTACCGCCTTAGCGTCTTTAGGGTTTTCTATTGTGGCAGAATATACGTTCATAGTCCTTCCGTTACGCTCTGAAAGGAAATAAAAAGTATTGCCATCTGCAGCCATTACAGGATTACGGTCTTCACCACCACGGTCCGTCAGATTGACATGCATGGATTTTACTGGATCATACAGCCATATGTCACGCGTTACAGATGATGTATGGTGCTTTCTCCACTCATCTTCAAAGCCCTTGACATCCTGATATAGAAACCTTTTGCCATCAGGAAGATACGACATCATTTTTGCAGGAGTACCTAGCACCTGGACTGTGCTGCCTCCTTTGACTGGCACTTTATATAATTCTGTCATGCGTGATGACGGGAACAATGCCGACTCTACAGGATCCTGTATCGATGCAGAAAACAACACATACTTACCATCGGGTGAGAACGCTTCCGGAATCTCAGAAGCCGAATTAGATGTAAGCCTACGGGCCTGGCCACCAGCTGTATCAACGGCATATATATCAAAATTTCCATTACGGTCGCTGGCAAAAGCTATCGACTTCCCGTCTGGACTCCATACCGGATTTGATTCATAAGACGGCATGGATGTGAGACGGGTGGCAGAACCACCTCTAGAAGGCACGGTGTAGATATCGCCCTTGTATGTAAACGCAATTGTAGAACCGTCAGGAGATATCTGCACATCCCGCAGCCACAGCGGAGTAATTGCCGAGGCTACTGGTACAACAGACGCAATGGCCAGAATGGCCAACAGTTTCTTTTTCATAATCTGTGTAATGGCTGGTTATATAATCATTTATTTTATTTACACTATCATTCGCGGTAATATATACGCTTAACACGTTCGCTTACAGACGTAAGCACTTCATATGGAATCGTATCAAGCGCCTTGGCGACATCCTCTACCGGAATAGATGATCCAAAAATCTCAACGGTATCCCCCACCCGGCATTCAACATCTGTCACATCTATCATACATGAATCCATACAGATATTCCCCACTGTAGGACAAAGGTGTCCGTTTACCATAAATGAAGCCTGCCCGTTTCCAAGCCTACGGTTTATGCCATCAGCATACCCGATAGGCAATGTCGCAATGACAGATGAACGGTCAAGAACCCCTCTCCTGGAATAGCCGATCGCAGTACCCGGACCCCATTTACGTAATGATGTGATTATTGTAGAAAGTGTCGATACCGTCTGAAGGTGATTACGTGATCCGTCCCCTTCTATAGGCTCAACCCCATATAGACCTATGCCAAGGCGGCACATATCATCGGAACGCATGGAAGCAAACCTTGCAATACCTGCGGTGTTCAATATATGACGCTTGATATGATGCTTATAGTGCTGCTGCAATTTATCACAGCATCGGTCAAACGTATCCAGCTGGCACATAGTGTATTCATCCTGGTCAAGACAGTCGGCCGTGGCCAGATGGGAGAATACCGATTCAGGGGCTACAAACTTCTGGGATTTCAATACTTCTATCAATCTTGGCAACTCTTCCTCGACAAACCCGAGCCTATGCATACCTGTATCCAACTTAATATGTACCGGATACTGCTCTACATCCCATTTTTCACCTTCTGCTATCACCTGTAACAATATATCAAAACTATATATTTCAGGCTCAAGATTATATGCAAAAAGCGTACGATAATTCAGCACCCTAGGATTGAGCACCATAATAGGCATAGTGATTCCAGCCTTACGCAATGCGACCCCTTCATCAAGCACAGCCACGGCCAAATATGCCGCACCCTGGCTCTGGAGCGTCTTTGCGACTTCAAGCGATCCTGCCCCATATGCAGAAGCTTTGACCATACCTACCACCCCGGTCTGCGGTGGCATCAATGACCGGTAATAGTTATAATTATGTACAATCGCATCAAGATTAACTTCCAATACTGTCTCTTGATGCTTTGCCTCTAGCAATGTGGCAAGCCTATCGAAACGGAATCTGGCACCACCTTTGATAAGTATCAATTCATTGTTGAAATCACCTGGCGACGCCTCTTCCAGAAATGCAGCTGTAGTTGGATAAAAACTTGCCGGAATATCGAACATATTACGGTGAGCCATCATCTCTGGGCCAATACCAATCATACGGGATACTCCTTTCAATTTCAACATCTTCGCACAACTCTGATACAATGAATCTAGAGAGGTGCTCTCATGCTGCGGATCACTCAGGATGACTGTTGATGTACGCGTGGCCGTTGTTCTGCGGTTCATGAAGTCAAGGGCCAACACAAGGGAATTCATGTCACATGTATAATCATCATAGATAAGCATACAGTTATTTACCCCTTCTGTGACATTCAATCTAGTATCGACATGCGAAAGTGACGACATCCTTGCAGCTATATAGTCGCGCGGTTGCCCAAGGCTAAGCATTATGGCAAGAGAGGTAACCGCATTTTCCACGTCATTATCAGTAGTAAACGGTATCATCATTTCCCCTTCACGATGATTAAAGGAGTAATATATAACAGTCCCGTTCTCCCTCCTATTCAATCCCCGTATATACAGCGGACTGGTTACATCTGATATGGACCAACCTATTTTTCTAGGAAGCGGACATTCTGACAACACCACAGAAGCAATCAATGGATCGTCTGCATTATATATAATCCGCTGGCAATTCCTTAACAGGCGAGCCTTTTCTATACATTTCTGCCTACGGTCATCAAATCCGTCATCATGTTCTTTTGTGATATTGGTAAGCACCCCAATCGTCGGACGTATAATCGAGGCAAGTGCATCCATCTCACCCGGGACAGAAATACCAGCCTCAAAAATGGCAAGGTTTGTCTGAGGGTTCATTTCCCATACTGACAACGGGACTCCTATCTGTGAATTATAGCTACGCGGGCTGCGTACAATCTTGAAACTGTAATGCAGCATCTGAAAAAGCCATTCCTTGACAATTGTCTTTCCTCGGCTTCCGGTTATAGCCACTACCGGGATGTCGAAACGGCTGCGGTGGTGACGCCCTATAGCCTGAAGGGCTTCAATAACAGATGGCACCTGGAGAAACACGGCATCACGCATAGCATTACTGCCAGACGGCCTGTATTCAACAACAAAATAGCGTACACCCCGGTTGTATAGATCACTTATATACCTGTGCCCATCATTACCTGCTGTCTTTAATGCAAAAAACATTGATTTTTCGGGCACCGTGAGCGACCTTGAATCAGTGAGCAATGTGGCGATCAGTTCACCCCCTCTTACGGGATTAACCTTAACCCCAAGTATGGATGCGATGGTTGATAATTTATAAGTCATCGTGATGAATTTATGTATCTGTCCAAAGTGGAATCAAGTCCGGTATGACATGAGGCCAATTCATGTAGAAGACGGATGGTCTCCTTGTGGAATTCCGCATGTGCAGCAATATCATCTGTCATAGGACGGTGAGACAGCCGTCGTGTAAGCCTTGAAGCATCATCCGCCAACAAAATTGTCTGCTGATTACAATATGATTCCGTGAATATCCTATATATATATCCTACTGCTGTTTCTGTTGGATGGCACATATCAGCGGAATAGAAACGGTAGTCGCGTAAATCATCCATCATGATTTCATATGACGGGAAATATCCGGCACATTCATTGCGGCTTACGATCTGGTCTACAGCAAGAAGCAATGCCGCCTTTGATAGCTGATTTC
This sequence comes from Muribaculaceae bacterium, assembly GCA_009775535.1. Taxonomy (GTDB): domain Bacteria; phylum Bacteroidota; class Bacteroidia; order Bacteroidales; family Muribaculaceae; genus CAG-873. Next base: position 13,459 of record VSPW01000012.1, on the reverse strand, counting down.
CATGAAGCCCATCTGCGCGGTGGCGGACAGGACTGACCGTAAACACAAATTCAGCTTCCGGACATACAGATTTCACACGGCTGATCACATCGCACCATATATCGACTATATCATTTACTCCCAGTGGCTGCCTTTCAAACGTTGAAGCAGGAAATTTATGGCAATTTGCCACTATTTTTTTATTTTCCAACAGACGATATACATATATTGTACCAAATGTCACCACAATCAATGGGGCTTTCTTTTTCAAGATACGGTTTCCTCTCCACATTGCAGCATTTGCATTGTCAATAACCCGGGACGGATCAACACTGGAATGCTTTGAATGAAGACTGAAACTATGGTACATATGTCCGTCATTGACAATGTCGGTAGCGTCAAATTCCTTTGCAAAAAGCATGCGAGATAGAGATTCAGCGACACTTGCAGGATTATACAAAGTGCCAAATGGATTTATCTCAATATCAAAAAGCCCATCACGAAGATAAGCCCCGATATTGTCTGCAAAACAAGATCCCAGCATCAGTACCGGCCGGCCATGATGCAGCATGCCCCGTGATGACAATGGCGACACAACCGTACGGAATATATCCTTAGTGTGTTCTCGCATATCGTCAATACATCTGATAATCAATAGAAAGCACCTGGAACTCAGTACGCCTGTTTATCTGATCGGCAATTTCCTGGTCCTCATCCGACAAGGCCTCTATATATTCCTCATTAAGGACATCGCCTTCCTTGAATTGCGGGAACTGACGTGCCAGTTTCTTTGTAACCGTCTTCGGCCTGGATTCTCCATAACCCTGGTACTGAAGCCTATCTGGCTGTATACCCACAGAAATCAGATAATCTATAACACTCTTTGCCCTACGGTGCGACAAATTCAGATTATATTCCTCCGCTCCCCATCTGTCTGTATGTGACGCCATCTCAATCGTAACATTAGGGTTGTCACGGAGCACCTGGGCCATTGAGTCTAGAGCAGACATTGATTCCGGACGCAATGTGTCCTTGTCAAAATCATAAAATATATTATCAATCACGACAGGCTTATTTATAGATGCCAGTATGAAATCTACACCATATTCTGCATCTTCTTCTGCATCATCGGCAGTAAACTCCTGCTTCGCATTAAGATATCCTTTAGCACCGGCAAGCATCACGTAGCTTACCCCACGGCGTAGCGGGAACTTGAATGAGCCATCACTCCTTGCCACCTCTTTCTGGTTAGAACCGTCATTTCCCACAATACGTATCACAGCATTTGCAACAGGCTCTTCGTCCCTATCAAGAACCCAACCAGAAATCATTATCTTAAGGTCAGGCAGTTCAAAAGTGTAGATATGATCATACCCACGGCCATCGCCACGGTTAGACGTAAGGAATCCGCTTTCTCCGTCACCAAATGTTATACCGAAATCATCAGCTGAAGAATTGACTGGAGTGCCCATATTTGTCACCTGCCAACCACCTGAAGGCGTAAGCCTTGCACAAAATATATCAAGTCCACCATATCCGGGATGCCCGTCACTGGCAAAATACAGCAACGAATCCGTTCTTACATACGGAAACATCTCATCCCCTGGAGTATTTATCCATTCGCCAAGATTCTCCAATGACCCTATTGCGCTTTTAAGGTTTACCCGCCAAAGGTCATACCCTCCGCTCCCTCCTGGCATATCTGACGAAAAATACAGCCACGATCCATCAGGGGATACAGCAGGATGTCCGTAGTTTGACAACGTATCGGCCGTTATCTCATATTTTGTACCGTCACTCCATTTAGCATCCGAACGTTGCGCAGTGTATATCTCCACACCGGTATTAGAATTTGGTTCACGGCGAGCCTTGGTATAGTACATGGTTGAGCCATCCGGAGTAAAAGACATTACACCCTCCTCCCGGTCAGTATTAACGCCACCTTCAACGGGCTCAGGACGCAACCAGTTTCCTTGTTCGTCCTTACGGCTCATCCATATATCGCTTTTTTTCATACCTGTTATCTCGCTGCGGTTATCACCGGTCACCTTCTCATTTGTTGTTGAAAAGTATACAACATCATGTGCCTTATCCAGAAACATCGGTGCAAAATCAGACCGCCGCGAATTAAGTATCTTAGAGCTTTTCACGACATAACGCGTAGACCCACTTTTTTCAGCCCCCATACGGGCGCCTATAAGTCCTGTTTTGGCCGGAATATCGTTCGGATGATAACCAAGATATTCCTCATAAGCCTTTACTGCCGCAGCATATTTACCTTCAGAATGCAAACTGCGGGCAAGACGCAAACGCAATGACGAATCAGCATAGCCGTAACGTATGGCATTCTGATATGCGGCAGACGCCCGCGCTCCCATACTCAACTTATCATAGCATTGCCCCATCTTAAAAGCGACTTCCCCACGCAAAGGACGCTCCTCTCGCTTTGTAAGTTTATTATAAACCTTACGATAGGTTTTTGACGCCTCAAAATATTCGCCACGTGCCATCTGCTCATCAGCAACCGAAAGCTTTGCACCACGGCAACCGGTCAACAATACAACAACAGCCAATATATATATTAGTGTTTTAATTGGATTCATCGGTTTCTTATTATTCTTGCAAAAATAGCAATATTTATGCAATTATCCAATATAATATTTCAGAAGTAAATATACAGAAAGCGTCACAGCTATTAAACTGTAACGCTTCTTTCTAGTAGCGGGGGCAGGACTCGAACCTACGACCTTTGGGTTATGAGCCCAACGAGCTACCACTGCTCCACCCCGCGATGTTTTACGTGTGCAAAGGTATAACTTTTCTCTATATCACGCAAGTGTATTAACTTTATTTAACTATTATTCTAAACCTAATAATCACTATTACGTTATATTATAGAGACTTACTATTATTCTTAATATCATCATCCCTTTCTTTGCGTAACCTTTCCCGCTTTTTCAACAAAAAGCGTAGTGCAATAATTATACCAAGAGTCACTATTATTATACCGAAATAATATAAAGCAGACATGCGGCCAGCCTCATATTCAGGATAACCTATATAGCTCATTACCGCCAGATATACGACAAGCAATAACGGCACTATTGTCGAACGTTGAATTTTTTTCATATTTCTACATTACAATTTTCACCATCACCAGATTCCGGCTGACGTATATATGGGCTTTCGGAAGGTATGAATTTTCCTGACCTCAAATAGCTGTATATGCGCAAGCAAGCCCATGCATCAATAGCTGCATATATCTGCTGCCCTTCGCTCAACTCTTCAGCTTCCCAATTGGTTAGACGCTGATGCTTGGAAATACGCCGGCCAAACAGTATTGCATATATACGCTGCAAACCTAAATCTGCAATATGGAATTGGTTTACATAGTGCTGCAGGTCAATGAACGATGACGGAGAGAAATCATCCGAACGGTGCATGACACTAAAATCATCTTTCAGCGACAAACCGACCTTTATTATATCCGGATTCTCTATGAAGGAGCGCAATTCCGGTGTAATACCAATCTTGTTAACCCTAAAAAGAAAGCAATGTCCAGACGTAGAGAACTGCATCAATGCCACATGATTAACCTTGCCTTTCTTGAATGATGGCCTTGTCTCGGTATCAAACCCTACGACCTTTTCGCGCATAAGCACGTCAACAGCAGCAGCCACCTTTTCCGGTGTGTCCACGACCGTTATCTTTCCGGCAAAGGTCTCCAATGGCAAAACTGCAATAGAGGCTTTATCAATAGATATGACTATATTGTTCTCTGTAAGCGACTGTGACATCTTGTTCAAAATTCGGAGCGCAAAGTTACGCAAAACTTGTGAGATTGGCAACTAAGACACTGATGGCATAACCATCATGACAGACGCCGGGAACTCACGTTGCAAATACCTGTCAATGAATCCACGGGTATCCTCCGCTATGATTTCATCCTTATCGAAATACGTATTATATATCACCGAATGGAGAGATATGCCTCGCGAACGTATTGCCTCCAACGACAATACCGTATGGTTTATTGAACCCAAAATGCCATTTGTCACAATAATTATAGGCAAATTCCTTGACGCGACATAATCAACAGTGAAAAAATCATCGGCAATTGGCACCATAAGGCCGCCTGCACCTTCAACAAGCACAATATCATACCGTCCGGAAAGCGTTTCTACCGACCTGTCTATAGACGCGACATCTATATCACGGCCATCTATACGGGCTGCCAACTGCGCCGATGCCGGATATGTGAATATTACAGGAGATGTGGTCAAATCACGGTCTTCGGGTAACGGAGATATACCCATTATCCGACGGTGTGCCAATATGTCTTCACTGAAGCCATTGTTGCCTGTCTGTATAAACTTCATCGTAGCTACGGAAAAGCCCTGCTCCATGTACCTTTTAGCCAGCCATGCTGTGGCATATGTCTTACCGGCATCCGTGTCAATACCCGACACAAATATAACGTTATCCATATATTATTGTATCTTTTCAATCACCATATAAAACGGCCTGTAATATAAATGAAACTTTCCGTCATCTCCTAGCGGATAACAGGAAAGTACCTTGCGCACACTAGCCATAGACTTCCCACTATACCTCAATGCGTTAACACCGGTATCCCTGAGATGGGTCAACGCTTCTGTAACTGTATCGAAAGGGCAATCCAATGTTTCCTTATGCGATGCCGACAACACCATTGATGCCGGAAGCCTCATGGCTATATCTTCCAAAGACAAGGCTGGCAATGCCACTCCGGTAATAGACGTCAGTTCCGATAAGTTGTCCTCCCCAAACGAAGAGACCAACAGCCGTCCACCTGGGCGCAATACCCTGCTGCATTCGCAGATGAATTGCAATGGGGAATTGAACCATTGTATTGTAGCAGCAGATACAATCATATCGATAGAGCTATCTGCAAGCGTGCGTATCTCCGTCTCGGCATCGCATGCAACAAACCGCATGTTATGACCATGCCCCACGCCGTAATCTACCAGATCCCACATCAGCAACCTGGAATCCGGATATGCTCCTGAAATAATGCCTGTCATCAGGCCGCTGCCACTCCCGACCTCCAATATATCAAATGGCTCTGACGCCATAGGACGGCTACAATGCAGCCTCCATAGCGACCGTGCGGCCTCGGATTGTGCCGTTGCCGACAACGAATACGAGCATGATGCGCGGGAAAACCGGTTGGCAACAAGCGCCTTATCAATCAAGTATCTATCTATCAAGGCCTGGAAATCAACCATATGTGCATCATCAGTCACCTGTACACGAGTAACCCCTTCCCATGCAGCCCTCTGGTTGCCCGGAGGCATTATGGCATCGTTCCGCCCTATTATTGCATAGTCCCACCTGAAATCCTGCCCAGTATGTGAACCTGACCGCACATGATGCCCAAAGGATTTCAATTCAAGGACAACATCATCAGTACTGCGCCTAGGGCTCACTTCCCAAAAGCGGGCGAAGCAATCCTTGTCCTGGAACATACGCCTATAGAATTTACGCAAATTCCGGCTGTCCATAGAATTAAGCGTAGCATCAAAAACATTCTCCGGAATACCCCTATTGCCATCAATAGGATACATTGTGCCATTTACTGCAATCCTGCGTGTAATCCTGGACGAAAAGCCTCCAAGTGTCACCGCTGCAGCATACACACCATACGACCATGCAATAAGGCAAATCTCGCAGTAATCGTCTGATATAGGCAGAGGAGATTCCAAATCAGTATAATCCCATACCACAGCGACATCATATCCAGGATATGATAGGGATGAAAACGGACGTGAGTCCATTGCCCATCCTGCATATAAAAGGAGCAACCGTCGGTTACCTGGGCTACTTTCAACCAATCTATATTGCATAACAATCTTTCATTACATTACCCAACAAGTCGACCTGTTCCATGGATATTGATGCCGACAGGCTGAAACGCAAACGCTCTGTCCCCGGTGACACCGTAGGACGCCGTATAGGCAACACCTTATATCCTTTGTCAAACAACCTTTGTGACAGGCTGACCGTCTTAACTGGATCACCGATAATCAATGGCTGTATATGGCTGACAACAGCGCCAGAATTGCCATACGATGACAATATCCCGTTAAGGGCATGGGAAAGTTTTTTCAGTTGCATCCTTGCACTATCCATCCCTAGCACCCGGCCAAACACCTTGCGTGTCCACGCCACGGTGACAGGAGGCAACGCTGTGGAAAATATCAGGCTACGTGCATGATTAACCAAAAAATTTTTTATATCCTTTCTGGTCGCACAGAACGCACCCGATGAAGCCAAAGCCTTTCCGAACGTACCGACAATCACATCAACATAATCCCGCGACATGGAAGCCGCTACAAGCCCAAGGCCTCCAGGCCCTTCCACCCCCAAGGCATGAGCCTCGTCTATATATAATAATGTATCGGGATAATCTCGTTTCACACTAACAAGCGCATCAATATCCGCACGGTCGCCATCCATACTGTAAACCGATTCCGCCACAATTATTACCGAACCATAATCACGGGCCTTTTTTTCCATGATCTGACGCAAATGCCCGTAATCATTATGCCGGAAACGTACAAAATCTGCTTTTGACAACATTATGCCATCTATTATACTTGCGTGGACAAGCCTGTCGGCAACAACAAGGGTACGTTTATCCGCCAATGAAGACATCAACCCGACATTGGCATGGTAGCCACTGTTGAACAAAAGGGCACAACCGCCATAAAGACGCCCGAGCATATCTTCCAGAAGATAATATTCATTCTGATTTCCAGCTAGCAGTCGGGATGCAGATGATGTCATTGCCAATCCATTCAAAGCCGCTTCCGCAAAAAAGGATGTACGTAGCTCTACATCGCCAGCAATCCCAAGATAGTCATTTGACGACAAATCAACAACATCAGGCAATAATGATGCATCCGGAGGCAGCACCCTTAGGTTACCTGAAGCAGCAAGACCATCAACAACCGCACCGTAATTCATACCTTGGTCTGTCCCTCCCCTGCAATTATGGAAATAGTCTGTGATATGAGATACTTCAAGTCATCATCACCAATAACATACGGCGGCATGAAATATACATTTCGTCCAAATGGCCTGACCCATATCCCGCGCTCCACACACTGCCGCTGAAACGAAGCCAAATCAACAGGACTCTCCATCTCAATGACTCCTATCGAACCCAGTACACGCACTTCGCGTACACCTGGCAGATTACTGGCCGGCTTTATGTACTCTTTTATTTTAGTTTCCATGTTTCCAACAATAGAAACCATATCTTGCGACCTCAACAGCTTCATAGATGCAATAGCGATGGCGCACGCCAAAGGGTTTGCCATAAACGTTGGGCCATGCATCATGACACCGGCTTCTCCTTCTGAAATAGTGTCAGCCACTTCTTTGGTTGTAAGCACTGCACTTGAGGTCAGATATCCGGCAGTAAGGCCTTTACCAACACACATTATGTCTGGTTCGACTCCAGCATGCTCCCATGCAAAACAACGTCCCGTCCGCCAGAAACCGGTAGCTATTTCATCAAAAATAAGCAACAATCCATATTCATCACACAACCGGCGTGCCTCCCGTAGATATTGCGGATGATAAAACCTCATGCCACCTGCACCCTGTACAATAGGTTCAAGGATCAAGGCTGCAAGTTCATTATGATGTTCCCTGATTATCCTATCAAGGCCCTCTATGTCAGAATCATTCCAATCTCCACCAAACGGCGTAATAGGAGCAGGAGCAAAATACCTGACCGGGAGCGACGGACCAAAAGCGCCATGCATACCGGTCACCGGATCACAGACACTCATTGCATTCCAAGTGTCACCGTGATATCCCGAACGTATTGTAACGAAGTTCGTCTTCTTATGTGATCCACTGCGCGCGACTGATGCCTGTACAGCCATTTTCATTGCTACTTCTACAGCCACGGATCCAGAATCGGCATAAAATACATTATGCATTGACGGAGATGCCATCTCAATCAGAAGCCTCCCGAGTTCTATGGCTGGCTCATGTGTCAGTCCACCAAACATAACGTGGCTCATCTTGTCTATCTGAGCTTTGGCGGCGGCGTTTATATACGGATGATTGTAACCATGTATCACGCACCACCACGAAGACATACCGTCAATCAGCTCCTTGCCATCTGCCAGCTTCAACCTGACACCATGTGCCGAATCCACCTTATAGCAAGGCAACGGATTTATAGTAGATGTATAAGGATGCCACAGGTGTTCCCTGTCCCATGCATCACATACTTCTGACAATGTATTTAATTCCATTTATACTACGTTTCTGTAATAATGCGCAAATTTACACATTATTTTTCAATTACATTTCGTAAATTTGCGGCTTGAAAACCCAACAGACAAACAGACATGGCACAAAAACCGTCAATACCCAAAGGTACACGCGATTTCTCTCCGGCAGAAATGGGCCGCCGGAATTATATATTCGATACAATCCGTCAGGTATTCAAACTACACGGCTATAGGCCCATAGAGACACCCGCAATGGAAAATCTGTCGACCTTAATGGGTAAATACGGGGAAGAAGGCGACAAATTGCTGTTCCGCATACTCAATTCAGGCGAATACCTCCGCGGTGTGGACCACTCGCTGGTTGAGAATGAGGATTATCCGCGCCTCACATCAAAAATATGTGAAAAAGGCTTACGATATGACCTCACTGTGCCATTTGCAAGGTTTGTCGTGCAGCACCGCAACGAGCTGCAATTCCCTTTCAAAAGATATCAGATACAACCCGTATGGCGGGCCGACAGGCCTCAAAAAGGTCGTTACCGTGAATTTTACCAATGTGACGCCGATGTAGTAGGCTCTGATTCATTGCTAAATGAAATTGAGCTTCTACAGATGATTGATGAAGTATTCCGTCGTCTGGGTATCAATATCACAATAAAGCTCAACAACCGCAAGGTCCTGGCCGGGATAGCCGAACTGATAGGAGAGCCCGACAAGCTGATAGACATAACCGTAGCAATCGACAAGATTGATAAAATCGGCATAGACAATGTGAACTCCGAACTGCGTGAACGTGGCCTGAGTGATGAAGCCGTAAATAGGCTACAGCCGATACTTCAAATTTCAGGCACGGTGAAAGAACGGCTGGAAACATTGCGCAAATTGCTTGAAGAGAATCCCACAGGCACAAAAGGCGTTGAAGAACTAACCACAGTGATTAATGGAGTCGAAGCAATAGGACTCGATGCAGAACTCGACTTAGACGTATCATTGGCACGTGGACTTAACTACTATACCGGCACAATCATAGAGGTAAAGGCGCGCGATGTAGCAATAGGAAGCATAACAGGCGGAGGACGGTACGACAACCTCACCGGCATATTCGGAATGCCGGGTATATCCGGCGTAGGCATATCATTCGGCGCAGACCGCATTTATGACGTATTGAATACACTGAACCTATACCCGGACGAAACTCAGACCGGAACACGAATAATGTTCGTCAATTTCGGCCATTCTGAATCCATCGCATCACTAAAAATGATAAAAGACCTCCGCTCTGCAGGAATTTCGGCAGAAATATATCCAGAACCTGCAAAGATGAAAAAACAGATGGGCTATGCCGATGCTCTGCACATCCCATTTGTGGCTATAATCGGTGAGAACGAAATGAAAAATGGCACAGTCACATTGAAAGACATGACTACCGGCGAACAGCAACAGCTGACAGTTGACAGTCTGATTGAAGCTATAGGCAAATAACCTCCAGGTGTAATTAGGAAAAAACATTAAAAATACCGCATCTTTTCTGCATTCAGCCAAAGAATATGTAAATTTGATGCGAAATCTACAATATCCATAAATAAGACCAGGCAATGCGTAAAATATTAACATCACTTATAATAACCCTGGTAGCACTTACAGCATCAAACCAGGCATCGGCCCAGTTCCGCTATGCAGCTACAGCCGGATTAAACTTTTCCTCACTGAAATTCAAGCAGGACCTTGTATCGGTATCCACTGCTATTGGATATCAAGCCGGTGTACAGGGCGAGATGATGTTTCCTGGTGTAGGATTCGGCATAGATCTGGGTCTTTATTACAGCCAACTGGGCGCAAAAGTCAACCTCGGTGAAAAACTGATATGGTCATCACTGGGATACGGAAACGAACGCACCTATCTGCATTGCATACAGATACCCCTACACCTAAGGTTCAAATGGACAAGAATGGACGGATTTGAAGACTATTTAGCACCATTCATATTCGGTGGCCCGGACTTCACCATACAGGTGGCCAATGACGGATGCAAAGCATTCAAATATTCAGGCGGCGACCTTGGGCTTACTGCAGGCATTGGCGTTGAGATTATGCGCCGGTGGCAGCTTTCTGGAAGCTATACCTGGGGAATGACATATTCACTAAAGACAAAACTGCTTGACAATTTTTCGGCCAAAAGCCGTTGCTGGACAATACGCCTGGCATATTTCTTCTAGAAAAACGATTAATAGACGGGGGTCGGTATAGATACCTGACTAAAACTATAAAAAGGCAGATTGCACGATAGACATACGCAATCTGCCTTTCATATATAGCAACACAAAAGCCTGAGGAATACATTAATTTGTGCGGTTGCCCTTAATTTATTAACTTTGCGGATATTTTGCAACCAATGAATCAAATTATATAATGGACAACGTCAGAGTGAGGTTTGCCCCGTCGCCAACGGGTCCCCTACATATTGGTGGAGTGCGTACAGCCCTCTACAATTATTTATTTGCCCGCCAGAACGGAGGGAAAATGATATTACGCATAGAAGACACCGATTCCCAAAGGTTTGTCCCTGGAGCGGAAGAATATATAAATGAATCCCTTGCATGGCTTGGCATCAATATTGATGAAGGCGTACGGGAAGGAGGCCCTTATGGCCCATACAAACAGAGCGAACGCCGTGACATATACCGCAAGCATGTAAAGACACTTATGGATGCCGGCAAGGTATACCTTGCATTTGATACGCCCGCTGAATTGGAGGCACGGCGTTCATCGACGCCCAATTTCCAGTACGATGCCTCAACTCGCCTTTCAATGCGCAATTCACTGTCTTTGCCGGAAGAAGAGGTGCAACGTCTTCTTGATGAAGGCGCACAATATGTAGTGAGGTTTAAAGTAGAACCAGGAAGAGATGTCGAGGTAAATGACCTTATACGTGGAAAAGTAGTTATCAAAAGTGATATACTGGACGACAAGGTCCTATACAAAAGCGCCGATGACCTACCCACATACCATCTGGCAAATATCGTTGACGACCATCTCATGAAAATCTCACATGTCATACGTGGAGAGGAATGGCTGCCGTCTGCACCATTGCATGTACTGTTATATGAGGCTTTCGGCTGGACGGATACAATGCCTAAATTCGTACATCTTCCTCTGCTGCTTAAGCCAGACGGAAAAGGCAAACTAAGCAAGCGTGATGGTGACCGCCTCGGATTCCCGGTATTCCCACTGGAATGGCATGATCCCAAAAGCGGTGACATATCATCAGGATACCGTGAAAGCGGATACCTTCCTCAGGCCGTAGTGAATTTTCTGGCATTGCTTGGATGGAATCCTGGTGATGACACAGAAGTCATGCCAATGGAAGAACTGATATCCAAATTTTCCTTTGACCATTGTTCAAAAGCTGGTGCAAAATTCGCATTTGAGAAAGGCAAATGGTTCAACCACATGTATCTCCAAAACACCGATAATCTCACTCTCGCCCAGCTTTTCAGGCCTGTACTTAATACAAACGGTGTTGACACATCCATACTTTCTGATGAATACATAGCCTCCATAATCAATTTGGTTAAGGGCCGCATCAATTTTGTAAATGACCTGTGGGATCAAACCCGCTTTTTCTTCATGGCCCCAACCGAATACGCGCCTAAAGATATAAAGAAACGCTGGAGTACCGAGACCCCACGTATCATGGAAGAACTGATCGTTCTGTTGCAGAGTACCACTGACTTCTCCAGTGCATCAGCAGAACCAGTGGTCATAAACTGGATCACAGATCACGGATACCACATGGGCAACGTGATGAACGCTTTCCGTCTTGCTATAGTCGGAGAATGCAAAGGGCCTCATATGTTTGACATAACAGAACTTCTTGGAAAAGATGAGACAATTTCCCGCCTACGTGCGGCCATAGGACGAATAACACCTGCAGAATAAATATCCACCAATATAATGAATCCGCTATACAACGGAGCTGTACACCTGATAGCGGCATGTGCACGCGTAATGTCAGCGCACAATGCCAAAATCAAAAAAATGATACACGGCCAAAGTGAGGCCATAGAGCATATACGTGCTACCCTTGGCGCACGTGGATGCGATGTGTGGATACATGCAGCATCACTCGGCGAATTTGAGCAAGGACGTCCGATGATTGAACGGCTTAAACGGGAACAACCGGACATAAAGATATTGCTTACATTTTTCTCCCCCTCCGGTTATGAGATACGGAAGAATTACAGCTACGTTGATGCCGTGGCATACCTTCCGTTTGACAAGCCGTCCAATGTCAGGCAATTCCTGGATGTAGCAAAACCACGCACAGTAATTTTCATAAAATATGAGTTCTGGGGCAACTACCTCTCCAACCTAAAGTCCAGAAATATTCCGACATATATAATATCTTCGATATTTCGCCCCACACAGGTATTCTTCAAGCCATGGGGAGGAATTTTCCGAAATATGCTTGAGTGTTTCAACAGGATTTACGTCCAGGACGAGGATTCACGCCGCCTGTTAGATTCTATAGGTGTAAAGCATGTTGCTGTCGCAGGTGACACTAGATTTGACCGCGTAACCGACATAATGAATTCCACATTTGACATAGAATCTGTAAGGAATTTCACATCCCGCGGCAAATTCACCCTAATAGCAGGCAGTTCTTGGGAGGCTGACGAAGATATCTATATCCCATGGCTAAATGCCCACCGCACTTCAACACAGGCCATCATTGCCCCCCATGAGTTTGATGCACCCCGCCTGAAAGTATTATTAGACAAATTCAAAGGGGAAGCGATGCTGCTGTCTGAATACGAAAAGCTTTCCGAAAAAAGCACTGAAAATATAAGGGCGATAATAGTTGACAGTTTCGGAAAACTGTCTAGCATATACAGATATGGCGACATTGCATACATAGGTGGCGGATTTGGTGCCGGCATCCATAATATAAACGAAGCCGCCGTATATGGGATACCTGTCGTTTTCGGCCCTAAACATGAGAAATTCAAGGAAGCTCGCGACCTTGTACATAATCAAGGTGCATTCTGCATACGCAACCAAGAAGAATGCAACAAAGTTCTAAACAACCTTTTAGATTGCACGGCATTACGTACTGAAGCCGGACAGATTGCCGGGGCTTACATTAAACAAAACATCGGTGCGACCAACCGTATATATAATGATAT
>VSPW01000119.1 GCA_009775535.1 Muribaculaceae bacterium | reverse complement strand
ACGATATTCTTTATAGAAAGGAGACTGATAGTACAGCCCTGTGGCAAAACGGAATGTCCAACGCGGATGTGCCTCTGGGACAAATCCGATGTTAAGCCGCGGTGACAACAAAAATTCGCTATTGAAGTTCCAATAGCTCATACGTAATCCTGCATTAATAGTAAGATATCCGGCAGATGTAGACATCCTGTATGCATCCTGGACAAATGCAGAGAGGCGTGTCGTTGAAATGTCATGCCGCGAATCCAGATTGTATATCATCTTGACGGCCTCTCCTGTAGACGGCAACGAGTATCCCGCCGAATCCCGCAACTCCCATTCCCTTGCCCGGTCATGAATCTTCTCGTGGTTGAACGTAATGCCATATGAAAGATTATGGTGATTAATACCCGTATTACCTCGCAAACCGATTGAAAACACAGACGCCTTCAAGCGGTTTCTGGCATGTTCCAGATATTTACCTACACCGAGTTCCCCACCAATGCCATCATCACCATCACCTCCTCCAGCTCCAGCCTGGTCCAGCCAATACTCACCTGATATGTCATAGGTAACCAGCTCATTGGTAAGGTATCCCGAAGCGAGTAATGTAAAATCAGTCTTCTTTGACGGCCGATAGTTCAAGGATACAGCACCGAAGAAAGTCTCGAAACGGTCTTTTTCCTGACCATCGAAATATACGGTAAATTTTTTGGCATCTACCATTGTGCCAAAGCTTGTAGTCCTGTCGTGCGGAATAAATTTATAATTGTTCACCGCAATATTTCCTAGTATTGATGCTGTCCACTTCGCCCCGATCCTATAGGTCATGAATGTCTGATAATCGAAATACCGTGGATCATATTCCCCTTTCTCCTCCATTGAGGACAGCAATGATGCATTGCTTTTATATCTTACGCCATGAAGCATTGAAAATCTTCTGGAGGAAGTCCCTACACTCAAGCTCCCCCCCATAAGGCTCAACGATGCAGAACCTTCAAACGATTCCGGCTGACGGTATGTGATATCAAGTACAGAAGACATACGGTCGCCGTATTCCGCTGAAAATCCGCCAGTAGAAAAGCCAACCGCACCAACCATATCAGGATTTATAATGCTCAATCCTTCCTGTTGTCCAGACGACACCAACTGCGGGCGATAAACTTCGACACCATTTATATACACTGAATTTTCATCGTATGTACCACCCCTTACGGAATATTGTGAAGACATCTCATTATTGGAATTCACCCCTGCCATTGTCTGGAGCAACGATTCCACACTTCCTCCGGACACATCTGGTGACATACGGTAAGAATCGGATGCTATGGCCTGCATTGCGCCTGTCTGCTTTTGAAAGTCCGTGACCTGAACTTCCTGAAGCTGATGGGAAGACGGCTCCATCTTGACATTAACGGTGACATCGCCTTTCGCCCCTATCAGAGTACGCTTGGATTCCATATATCCAATGCATGAGAAAATTACCCTTATGGTGTCAGCATCAGCCGCCGAGATATTGTAGCCACCGTCAAGTCCGGTGGTCGCACCCAAGGCTGTCCCTGCGATACGCACTGTGACAAATTCCATGGGGTCATTTTTCTCATCCGTGACCTTTCCCCGGATCTTGACTGCAGCACATACCTCCATTGATATGGACAATACCATGGCCAATGCAAGAAACACATTCCTAAAATACATACGTTTCATCAATATGCTTAACGTCGATTCTTGCAAATAATTGCCTCAAGATGCTATAATCATCACTTTTAGGCCATCAAGAAGCGTCGTTGCATATAACCGTGGAGCATCGGCATCAGCTACATGCAATTTTTTCCTAAGCGCATCGGCATTTAAAGGGAAATTCCGTGTGGCCACTGACAAACGCGGATAACGGCGTGCCAACCGTTTAATTTCACTGGAAGAATATGGTATCACATCCTTGACCGTATAATTTACCCCAATTTCACTACAATCGTCCTTACCTATATACAGATGGCTGTTGGGATGAAGCGCAGACAGTCCGTATCTGTCACATACCACATTCCATGGGGCCATTTTCATCACCGATGGATATGGCTCTATAATCATATCGCCTATCGATGGCTCCGCATAGTCCGGTTCTGCACTGCGCCTTTCCTGGTCTGTAAAAACCAGTCTATGCAATCCGTCATCATGCATCAGTGTCACCGCCTGCAAGGACACATCCTCAAACTGCATATTTGCATTGAAATCCAACACTGCCACCAATTCCTTACATTCATGCCTATCGCCAATAGCAATCAACTTAACTATATATGGAGACAATTGGCGGCATACGGCTGTCACATCCAGCATAGGGGACATCTTGACCACAAGAGTGCCACAACAGCGGGACAGGGACGGAATCATTTCAATTATATTTGGCCGGCATTCTTCCAACGCATACAATCGGCGGCCACCGTCTCCACGGCGGGCGGGATCGATGAAGGCTACGTCATAATGTGGCAAATCGGCAAGGAAATCCCTACAGTCGGCATTTACCACATTGATATTATCCAACCCCAGGACAGCAGCGTTATTTATGAGCGCACCGGCAACCACAGGGTCAATCTCAACAGCGGTAACATGTGATGCCAGTCCAGCGAAATGGAAAACATCTATCCCAAGGCCAGATGTCAAATCGACAACAGATGCCCCTTGTGGAATCATGGATGCATGGAACGCGGCCAAGCGGTCACTTGTAGATTGTTCCGCCGATAATGCGGTAGGAAACTCAAAGGCACGACACCGCAACGTAGACGCCAATTTTTTTGCCGCCTTCCTTCTGCATTCGACCTGCAATATTGCATAAGTATAATCTATACCTGACACATCCTCTGACATCCCATGGTACTTAAGCCTCAATGCGGATGTATCATCGTCTTTGTGTGCCTCAATCCAATCAATGGTCTGTGGTGTCATGAAATCCCAAAAAATCAATGGCCTCCGACGTACAAATTGACGGAGGCCATTATTAATTTATTATATGTACAATCTACAAAAATCAGCCCTTGATAGCAGCAATACCCGGGAGTATCTTTCCTTCAATAGCCTCAAGCAGAGCGCCACCGCCAGTAGACACATAGCTAACCTGATCGGCCATACCGAATTTGTTGACACATGCTACGGAATCGCCTCCACCTACGAGCGAGAAAGCACCATTATTGGTGGCCTCAACGATTGCTTCTGCAATAGCACGGCTTCCGGCAGAGAAATTATCAAACTCAAATACACCGGCAGGACCGTTCCAAAGGATTGTCTTTGCACTCTTGATGACATCAGCAAAAGACTTACGTGTATCAGGACCGGCATCCATGCCTTCCCATCCTTCAGGAATATCCATGCATGATACGACCTGAGTATTGGCATCATTGCTGAATGCATCACCTGCAACACAGTCTGTACCAAGAACTAGGTTTACACCTTTTTCCTTTGCCTTCTTCATGATGTCAAGAGCCAGATCAAGCTTATCGTCCTCGCATATAGACAAACCTATCTTTCCGCCCTGTGCCTTTGCGAATGTATATGTCATACCGCCACAGAGAATCAGGTTGTCGACTTTGTCCATAAGGTTCTCGATAATACCAATCTTTGTTGACACCTTTGAGCCTCCCATTATTGCTGTGAAAGGACGCTTGATGTCGCTAAGAATATTATCAACAGCCTGGACTTCCTTTTCCATAAGGTAGCCAAGCATCTTGTCATCCGCACTAAAGCTATCAGCAATGACAGCAGTGGATGCATGCTTGCGGTGTGCTGTACCAAACGCATCGTTTACATATACATCAGCATAGCTGGCAAGAGTCTCAGCAAATTTTTTCTGACGTTCCTTCATTTCCTTCTTGGCATCTCCGTAAGCAGGATCTTCTTTGTCAATCCCTACGGGCTTGCCCTCTTCTTCTGGATAGAAACGTAGGTTTTCAAGCAACAGTACTTCTCCAGGCTGCAGTGAAGCGGCTGCCTCTGCTGCATTTGCGCAATCAGGAGCAAATTTCACATCACGTCCAAGAGCCTTTGCTACATCGTCCTTAATCTGAGACAATGAGAATTTTGGATTAACCTTGCCTTTGGGCTTGCCCATATGGGACATGATAATAAGGCTTCCACCATCTTCCAAGATTTTCTTGAGTGTTGGAAGAGCACCGCGGATACGGGTATCATCGGTGATTTTACCGTTTTCATCAAGGGGCACATTGAAGTCCACACGGACGATTGCCTTCTTTCCTGAGAAGTTGTAATTGTCGATTTTCATTGAAAGTGAATATATTAAATTTAATGTTTTACCTTAAATGCATACCGCTGTTGCGATGACGCAAAATTAATGATATTTTTCCGTAATCGCAATTAAATATGTTTAATTTTAACAAAGCAAAGCGGGTCAGATTCCATGCTCCTCAAGCAATAACGCCATCTGATCGCGCAACTTACGTGCCTCTTCTGCCGCGGCATCTGCAAAGTCAATTCCATTTGAGGCGAAAATGATGCCACGAGAAGAATTTACAAGCAGTCCACAATCCGGAGTGATGCCATAACGTACAACTTCTTCAAGAGAACCTCCCTGCGCACCAACCCCAGGCACAAGCAAGAAACTATCAGGCACTATCCGCCTTACATCCTCAAGCAACTGTCCACGTGTAGCACCAACGACATACATCATTTCTTCAGATGAGGCCCATTCACGCGATGTCTCCAGAACCCGTTCAAAAAGGCGCTGCCCTTTAATATCTTCAATCATCTGAAAGTCAGCGCTTCCTGGATTGGACGTCAATGCCAAAAGTATCACCCATTTACCTTCATACCCAAGGAAGGGGGAAACACTATCACTACCCATGTATGGGGCCACTGTAACGGCATCCAGATCCAGATGCTCAAAAAATGACCGCGCATATAGCCGCGATGTATTGCCTATATCGCCACGCTTGGCATCGGCAATTATAAATATTTCCGGATAATTTTCCTTTATATATTTGACTGTAAGCTCAAAAGCCTCCCATCCTTTCAGGCCCTGAGCTTCGTAGAATGCGAGATTCGGTTTAAAAGCGACAGCATATTGCGCCGTAGCGTCAATAATCGCCCGGTTAAATGAATAAATCGGGTTCTCGTCATCCAACAGATGCACAGGCAATTTCTTTATATCAGGGTCAAGCCCCACACATAGGAATGATCCTTTTCTTTTAATCTGTTGTACTAATTCTTGGCGTTTCATCGGGTATTATATTTTAATTTTTTCAGGATTAAAGTTCCGCAGCCTTCAGTTTCTCGGCATTCTCTGCAATAATCAGCTGATCTATGACATCTTGTATGTCTCCATCTACAAATGCCTGCAGATTATATATGGTATAGTTTATGCGATGGTCTGTGATTCGTCCCTGCGGATAGTTGTAAGTACGTATCTTGGCAGAACGGTCACCGGTGGAAACCATCGTCTTCCGCCTCGATGCAATATCATCAATATATTTCTGATGCTCCTTGTCATAGATAAATGTACGAAGACGGCTAAGTGCCCTCTCCTTGTTCTTTGGCTGGTCACGGGTCTCGGTACATTCAATCAGAATCTCTTCTGAGACACCAGTGTTAGGATTACGCCACATATAGCGCAGACGCACACCTGACTCAACTTTGTTTACATTCTGTCCCCCGGCGCCGCCAGAGCGGAATGTATCCCACTTTATTTCCCCTTCATTTATCTCTACATCGAACGCTTCTGCCTCAGGAAGTACAGCTACGGTGGCAGCAGATGTATGTACCCTACCCTGAGTCTCTGTTGCTGGTACACGCTGTACACGATGCACACCGCTTTCATATTTAAGTGTACCGTAGACACCATCCCCGCTTACTGCCATAACGATTTCCTTGAATCCGCCAGCAGCCCCTTCGCTGAAACTTGTAACAGCCACCGACCAGCCTTTGGATTCACAATACTTTGTATACATTTTGTACAAATCCCCGGCAAAAATAGCAGCTTCGTCGCCACCTGTGCCTCCACGTATTTCCAAGATTGCATTTTTAGAATCTTCCGGATCGGCAGGTATAAGCAGCAATTTTATTTCTTCTTCCAGAACCGGAATCAATGACTGGGCCTGGTCAAGCTCATCCTTAGCCATTTCGCGCAATTCAGCATCACTTTCATTTTCCAGCACTTCACGCGCCTCTTCTATATTTGCAAGAGCGCCGCGATACTTGCGGGTTGTAAGCGTAAGCCGCTCCAAATCTTTATATTCCTTAGTGAG
>VSPW01000118.1 GCA_009775535.1 Muribaculaceae bacterium | reverse complement strand
TTAAATTGCAATATTTTTAACTACTGAAATTTTTTAATTATGGAGACCAAAGCGAAGAAAGAAAATCCTGAAAAGAATGAGGATACAAAAGCAAAAGCGGAAACTAAGAAAAAAGACGTAGCAGAACCTAAGGCTAACAAGCAAAATTCTGCAAAGACAACCGATAAGGACAAAAAAGATGACAACGAATTCCGAGAGTTTTTCATCGATGAACTAAAAGATATTTTATGGGCAGAAAAAGCCTGGCTTAAAGCGCTCCCAAAAATGCGCAAAGCTGCTACCGGAAAAGAGCTGGCAGAATCATTCGATGCCCATATAACGGAAACTGAAGAACAGATTTCTACACTTGAACAAGTGTTTGAACTGATGGGAGAAAAACCTAAAACAAAAAAATGTGACGCCATGGATGGCCTTCTTTCAGAGGCGGAGAGCATAATATCTGATACTGAAAAAGGTTCTGCAATACGCGATGCCGGATTGATCTTAGCGGCACAAAAGGTTGAACACTATGAAATTGCCACATATGGCACTCTAGCCGCTTTTGCTGACGCTATGAAAGAGACAAAAGTTGCAAAGATGCTGCGCTCTATCCTTAAAGATGAAAAGAAATCAGATAAAGCCCTGACGGCCCTTGCTCTCGATTCTGTCAACGAGGATGCTGCAAAAGAATAGCAATTTAAACACAAGGCGTAATATGGCTGTGTAAAAAGCCCAAAAAGTTGGACGGGTTTACATTATCCAGCCACTGAAAGAGTCCGGTATATCACCGGACTCTTTTATTTTAACCTGTATTTTATTCTTTTATTGTTGCGGCCATATTATATTCCTTTTTTTCAGACCACCCTGGATATATCAATGTAGCTGTGACAACATCGCCTTCTGTAGAATACTCTATTTCTGGATTCCCGACAGAAGGGACGAAAACGGCAGTGTCACCACACCTGACCCAATTGCCTGGAGTTGTAAATTTTTCCCAGTTTTCCGCCCCGTCTGCAATTACTTTGGCTGCAAGTTTATCTCCTATCTTATTCTGTCCGGCATGGTCAAAATGAATATACCCTCCAAACGCACTTTCGTATTGCATAGTAACATCACGGGTGTCAATTATCTCGACATCTGCCACACTTGCAGCAACAGCATCCTGTGCATCGCGTACACCCTGCCCGAAACCGGCCGACCCCTTGGGATACTCAACAGACTCTCCAGGTTGCAATATATGGCCAATATAAAACTTGCCGGATTCAAATCCCAGCTCTTTGCGGCATTTATCAATAAGCGTCTTAAGCCAAAGTCCATAATACTCTTGGGTCTGTGCACTATCAGCGCATCCCTGCATCCACCATATGCCTGCAAGCACAGGACGCTTTCCTTTAGACAACAGATCTGCTATAGCCGGCTTAAATATATTTTCATAGAAATATATCCAATTTGTATTATCCAGAGGATTTGCCCACGATGATATGAAAGAGCCGGATGCGCCCAGCTTAAGTATGTACAACTCCTTATCTGGATATGCATCACTGAATCTCATCCCAAACTGCCCTTCCATTCCTCTACGGCCCTGGGCGCAATTTGTGTCTGACCCTGTACTGTATGTGCCAAAGCTATGTATCATATTCATGGCTGTACGGCCCGACATGTTCTCATTACGATACCATAAATCAAGCCATCCTTGAGCCACATCCTCGACAGCCCCATCTATTACCCAACGGGCAGCCTCATTGAGAGCATTGGAAGCTTGGTTCTGCACCTGACTGCTACGATACCATATCTTAAGTTTCCCCGGATTACTTCCTGAAGAATACCATTCATTTAGCCTGGCATCTTCATCGGCATTAAAAAATGCCGATCCATCTGCATTGGATTGCCCTATAGTTATCAAAACCGGAACATCATCGGCCGCCAACATACACAAAGGAGATATCCCCAAAGTAATTAAGACAAAGACAGCTAAAAGCCATAATTTTTTGAAACACATAATGATTGGTGTTAAAAATACAAATTGGATAATGCAAGAAACGCAATGTGCAAAATTAGCGAAATTTATTAATATCCTTCCTGATAAATACAAGCAAGCCTACAGTCATACCACCGCAGTCGGGGCAACGCCAAAGTGGCGCTTGAATGCCGTAGAAAAATGTGAAGGATTCCTGAATCCGACCTCAGTATATACCTCCATTATCTTTTTCTTTCCAGACCTCACCATATCGTAAGCGACTTCCAAGCGTTTCCTTATCAGCCATTTTTCCGGAGTCAAATCACTTATCTTCTTAAAATCCCGCTTAAAAGTAGCCAGGCTACGGCCTGTATAATGAGCAATTTCCTCAATAGTAAGATCACACATATAATTATCTTCCAGAAATTCCATAATGTCAATCTTCCATGGTTCATTAAAATCAAACAATGTCGGGGCGAACCGGTCGTCTATCGCCAGCAAGGCCATCAGGCCTTCCTGCAACTTAAGGCCCATAAAATTATCCTTAGGCTTCACTTCTGGATTCATATACGGAGACATTGAAGCAAACAGACTGGCCAACTCCACAGTGTCCGGCAACTTCATCACACCAGAATCAAGCTTCCCACATTTAGACACATCCCCAGGCCTACCTAATACGCCAAACATCTCCCGCAGGAATTGCCTCGTGAACATCAAGAATATGCCGCAATACCCTTCTCCGCCATATGGCTTTTTATACATAGTGATATGATGGTCACGCGGAATAAACACACATTCACCCTTACGCACATGGATACTTTCCTTGCCATTTTCAAGTATCATTTCACCCGAATACACATAATTTAAGGCATATTCCCTTGAACGGTGTACACAAGCCCCCGCATCATCATAATAAAAGCTGTAGAACACATTATTATAATTAAATATCTGCCTTAATTTACTGCTTTCGCCTTCTTCCATATCGGATATTTTTATAAAATTGCACAAATATACCTATTAAGACATATAGTATGAATCAAATACAATGATTATTACGCGGGGTTAACTTTTGGATACATAATTTAATATCTTGACTGTAAGCCAATACCATTCTTTTTTTCATTGAAAAAATCCTGGGTATTGCACATATCAATATTTATTCCTAACTTTGCAGCGCTTTAGCTCCAAGGAGTTGGGCAGTTAGGATTGTCTTATGGTGTAATGGTAGCACTGCAGTTTTTGGTTCTGCCTGTCTAGGTTCGAATCCTGGTAAGACAACTCATCTCAAGTCCCCATCGCTGATGGGGACTTTTTTTAATTCAGACAAACCTTTCAAAATGAAACGAATAGCCAACTATCTTTTCGGCCGGGACGTATGGCACACACGTATCGGCGTAATCGCTGCAGGTATGTTCCTGTCCCTTATCTGGTTTAACATTGTCTGGTCTATGGGGACAACATTCCGCGCCATGAGCGATTGGATGCTGTACTCTGTAAATATCCTGGCAGCACTAATTCTTACCGTACCGTATGCATTGACCAGAAAAGTCTGGATAGCAATAATCTTTATGCTGGTTGCAGATGGATTCTGCATGGCCAACCTCATGTATTGCCGCACTTACTTTACAGCCATCCCACTTGACAGCTATGGCCTGGCATCAAACCTTAACAGGTACACTTCTACTTTATGGGACTCTTTGCGACTTGCCGATGTAGGCTTCTTGGTGATACTGATATTCACGGTGCTGTTGGCATATAGACTGCCCAAACCGTCATCATGGAAACCCACACTACGGTTCTTGGCTTCAATCCCGTTGATGGCGGTAATAGTAAGCATAGGCATTTTATGCCGTGGAGGCTTTTACAATGAATATGACAGACTGACACAGTCATGCCGATTCTACACATGTGGAGTCCCTACATATACCATCGCAGGTCATCTGATATACAATGCTATGTGCCAGGACACTGAGATTGCACCTGAACGGCTATCAGAAATCGAAACATGGATGGCAGAGCACAGCCGGCTTATGCCATATACCCCACTCACCGACATCATTGCTGGACCACCACGGACATCCATGGTCCTTATCCTCTGCGAATCACTGGAAAGCTGGGCCCTTGAAAAAGATATTGACGGAAAGCCCATTACTCCATTCCTGAATTCACTTATCGCAGACTCGACCACACTATATGCGCCTAACATGCAGACCCAAGTGGCCCAAGGGCGTTCAATCGACTGCCAGCTGATGTTGAACTCAGGCCTTTTGCCAATGCTCACACAAGTATACTCCATGAAATACCCCTTGTCGACATATCCCACAATCAACAAGGCCATGAAGCAGGCTACAGGGGCAAAGAGCATGATTTTCACTACAGTCAAGCCCATATCCTGGAATCAGGACGGAGTTGTACGGGCGTTCGGATATGACTCCCTACTCCACCGGGGAACATGGTAACTGGACGAGCAGGTTGGAAATCCCCCGATGTTGAGCGACGGTTCGTTTATGAGACAGAGTGTTGCCAAATTAAAAGAAGGGGAACTATGGCCTGTAGGAGAACCCCGGATGTTGACATTCGTGACATACAGCGGCCACAATCCATTCCGACTTCCAGACAACCTGAAAGACCCTGATTTTGATGTCAGCGGACTAGGACTGCCGGAAAAAATGGCAGACTATATAACAATGGCCCATTATACCGATTCAAAGATAGCACAGCTTGTAGACTATGTACGCTCCCGACCAGACTACAGCAATACTATAATTGTGATCATAGGCGACCATGAAGGCCTGGCCTCTGACCGCGCCGACATCTTGAAGTCACCAAAGGCTGAAGGCATAGTGTCAGCAGAACAATTCACCCCGTTTATAGTCCTTAACTCACCTGTCCCTGGACGTATCGACAAGATCGTAGGCCAGATCGACATGTATCCTACCCTACTACAACTCATGCGCCTCGACAGCTATCCATGGCGGGGACAAGGACAAAGCATACTGGAGTCCGGCAAACCATCATTTGCAATATCGTCATTGACAAACGCCATTGTCGGTGATACCACAAACATCGACCAAGATCTATTTGAGCATATATCACGGGCACGGCGCGTATCCGATGATATCATATCACACAACCTGCTGGAAGGCAAGGATTAGGCGCATGAATCAATCATATCTGTTCCAATGCGCCAGTAGTCGAATCCATGATATAGCCCCTTACAGTCACATCCGATGGCATCAACGGATGCCGTGACACCATATCTACTGTCTCCGCAATTGCAGCATGTGTATCCTCAAAGCCATGCAGCCAGCTGTCCAAGTCAATGCCACAATGACGCATCAGTGAAATATGGTCGTCTGGTATGCCACGCTTCCGCATGAGCTCCAACATCTCAGAAGCATCCATACCCTGCACACCACATCCCGTATGCCCTATTATCATCACCTCGTTAACCCCAAGTTCATACACCGCCACCAAAAGGCTTCGCATTGTAGAATCAAACGGGTTGGTTATTGTCGCACCTGCGTTCTTTATGATCTTGACATCCCCGTTGCGTATTCCCAATGCGGCAGGCAACAGTTCGATGAGACGCGTATCCATACACGTAACAATCGCAATCCTCTTGTCCGGATATTTTGAAGTAACGAACTGTTCATACTCACGCCGCTCGACAAACCCGCGGTTATACCGCATCATTTCATCTATCATAATAGCCTCACTATGCGAAAGCCGGCAGCGCCATTGACGCACTGCCGGTTTTCTGTGTCATTATAAAAGTATCAGATTTTATTTTTTACCCTTCTTCTTTTCAAGTTGGCGTTCGATGGCCTCCAGTGCCAGATCGATAGCCTCCTCAAATGAATCAGCAACCTTAGTGGCCACAATATCCTCATGCTGAGGCGCTGTAACCTGGATCACAGCCTCCTTGTTCATGGCCGTTTCGGGCTTTACCACCCTAAGATTGACTTCTACTGTAGTAATATCTGAGTAACGACGTGTGAGGCGCTCCGTTTTCTTATTGATAAACGCTGTGAGCTTCTCCGAAATGTCAAAATGGATTGCTTGAATTCTTACGTCCATAATTCCTCATTTTTTAGATGCACGTGGATGTGCAAGTTGATAATTCTGTTTGAGTTCTCTATAAGTTATATGTGTGTATAACTGTGTCGTAGCAAGAGAGGCATGGCCCAACAGCTTCTGGACTGCCACCAGATCCGCCCCATTGTTAAGCATGTCGGAAGCAAACGAATGCCGTAACACATGCGGACTCCTCCGCCCGGAATGCACATTACCGTCAAGCGCTTTATGCACCACCCTATTGACAAGCATATAATACAACGGCTTGCCTGAATTCCGTACAAAAAACGCCTCTGTGA
>VSPW01000117.1 GCA_009775535.1 Muribaculaceae bacterium | reverse complement strand
TTTATAAACATTGTCTGCATGGCGGGGAACATGTGCCCGTTGCCGAGGCCGATTATTATTGCCGCGCCGTAGTAGCCCCACATGTCGGGCACAGCAACGAAAAGCAGGTATCCGAACAAGGAAAGGGTCATGCCCCATTGCGCGTTCTGTACCACCATGCCGTTGCGGAGAGTCCGTCCTCCCACTATGCGCGATGCTATAAGCCCCGCTGCCAGGAGGGCGAAAAATGTCCCCGTCCCGGATGTTATTCCGAGGGCTTCGCGTGAATATACGGCCAGATATGTGGAAATTACGCCGAATGAGAACGACAGCATCATTATCGTTAGCCCCTCGCTCCATCCTTCGATAAGGAAGAACCGGTCCATTGACAGCTTGTTTTCCTTTTTGATGGGTACGCGGTCGCGTGTGGATACCGATGATACCAGCGCCAGCCCCAGGAATGCGGTGGCCAGCGACAGGGTGAATATGATGTTGAAATTATGCAGCGATGTGTAGATATATAGGCCGGCTGACGGGCCAATTGCCATTGCGATATTGTTGCTTAGCCCATAGTACCCTATGCCTTCTGCGCGGCGTTCGGGATACAGCACGTCGATTGCCATGGTGGAATTGGCCACAGTGGTAGCGCCGAAAGGTGCGCCATGTACGGTCCGGATTATTGCGAACAGCAGCAGCGACCAGGTGATGAAGTATCCGGCAAAGAACAGCGCGAAAAGGAAGTAGCACCACATCAGCACCTTTTTGCGTGAAAAGCTGTCAACGATATATCCGCTGAACGGGCGGGCCAGCAGTGCCGTGAGCGTATACCCGCTCAACACTATGCCGGTCATGGCCTTGTCGGCCTGGAAAACGTCGCGCAGGAACAGCGGAAGCAGCGGCGTCAGCAGGTAGAACGCAAAGAACAGCATAAAGTTTGCCGTCCAGACCTTAAGGTAGTCCGCGTTCCATAGTTTCACTTTCTCTTGCATTTCTCTATCTGTGTATGTACGGTCTTTTATAATGCCTAATGACGGGAGCGTCCCGTTGTAGGTGGGGACGTCCCGTCAATATTATTCAGTGTCTCGAAGCCCTTTACGTGTCAATCCTCCTGAGGGCTGGCCTTTCCGATATCGGGGAGCTTGGCCAGGTCGAACGTGCCGGACAGGTTGATGAGCGTAGCCATATTGTCGGCGGATATGGACATAAGCAGCGACCTGGTATCGGATGTGCCCTCGACAACTGGGGTGACGTATACCGATATCTGTTGGCCTGCGTCATTCACCTCTGTTAGCAGTTCCATGTTCAGTGAGTCGATAAGCGAATTGCTGGCGGATGTCAGCATGCTTATGGCGCGGTTTGAATCGTTTGCAGATACGATTTCAACAGTGTTTAGCTTCTTTATCATATCCTTCAGTCCAAGGTCGTCAACCATGTCGGGCACGGTATTCGGCTGGTTGAGTACGGACGCGTTCACAAAGACGCTGGTCACCCCCTTTATCCTGGTCAGGTCGCGCAGCATGCGTTTCCGTGCGGAGACGCTGGCGGCAGTCAGTAGCGCCAGCAGTACGGCGGTTATTATTCGTGTATACGTTCTCATATCTCTTGTCTTTATGGATTATTGTATTATGGTGTTGAATGTGTCCTCAATGCTTCCTACGGCAGTACGGGCCATGGCTATGGGCTGAGACTGCATGGCAGGTATTGATGCCAGTGTAGCCAGGGCGCGACGTGTTATCCTTTCCGCTTGTCCGGGGTCGGTGATCTCCACTTCGCAGTAGTCCTGCTCATATATGTGTCCTGTATTGGCATCGATATATTCGATATCTACCTGGGCAAGGTTTTCGTCTACCTGATGTGCCGGATGCCGCACTATGGATTTCCGGCGGGGTTTCGTGGGCGGTGCGGGGACATCTGTGTCGGCCGCCTCTGCCGTGATGTCCTGTGGCGTGCAGGTGC
The DNA here is from genome assembly GCA_009775535.1 of Muribaculaceae bacterium. Taxonomy (GTDB): domain Bacteria; phylum Bacteroidota; class Bacteroidia; order Bacteroidales; family Muribaculaceae; genus CAG-873. Next base: position 4,391 of record VSPW01000117.1, on the reverse strand, counting down.
TTTCGGCCGCCTTGTCTTCAACTGTGCTTGCGGTCTGGGCGGTCATGTCGGCAACGCCTTCCGGCGCAAGGTCCAGTATGGGCTGGTCTGTCAATTTCAGCGCCGGGGTAACCAGGAATATCGCCACTGCTGCCGCTGCCGCCATGCCGAGGGCCAGGTACAGTATCCTGGGGCGCTTCTTGCGCCGGCTTTCGGTTTCTGAATGTGCAAGGCTGTCGATAAGCGCTGACAGCTCAGATTCCAGGCCTTCGGGCGGCATGTACGCGTTTGCAGACTCCGCCGATTCCGCTGCTGCCAGCGACAGAAGTTCCGCATCCTCCCGCATGTCCGCAGGAAGCTTCGCGGCCGGTGTACGGCTGAAAAATGACACCAGTGCCGCCATCTCTTCTGGTGACGCTGTCCCGTTGTAATATCGGTCCAGCAGGCGGCGTGCTGAGGATATGTCTAGACAACTGTTTTCTGGCATGACTGGTAAGCTTTGAATAGTTCTTTTAGTCGCCGTCTGGCGCGGGATAGTAAAGTTCTCACATTATCGGCTGAAAAGCCTGTTATCTGGCGTATCTCATCGTTGGAGCATCCGTTGAAGGCGCTCAGCCTCATTACCGTCTGTTGGTCGTGCGGGAGTCTTGACAGGAGCATTTTCACGACCCCGAGCGATTCTGAATCATCCAGACGCTGGCTTTCGTCATATCCGGGTTGGGGTTCATGCTCCATTCCATACTGGTCGAGAGGGGAGGTCGGTTGGCTCTGCCGTGCCCTGAGCATGTCTATTGCTACACGTTTCACGGACGTTATGCAGTATGCCTGTATGTTTACGGCGTTTTCCAGGGAATCGCGCCTCTGCCACAGCCGGGCCACAGCGTCCTGTACGGCATCGTTGGCATCTTCCGGGTCGTGCAGGAGGGTGACAGCCATGCGCCACATGCGTACGCTGTGTACCAGCACTGAAGCCTTGAACTCTTCCGCGTCCATCACCTCCCCGTCTGTATCAGTTCTTACGTTTGCCTATGGAGAAGTTGCCGCCGTCCATGTTTACCTCCAGCGACTCCTTGTTGCCCTCCATCAGCACCACGACGATCATCTTCTTGCCGTTTTCCATTCCGTTTACGTATACCAGCATGCGGCTCTTTTCTCCGTTGTCCACCTTGAATACCTTTACATTGGCTTCGTCATCATTGACATCGGCTATGGAATACTCGGCCGGTATTGCGTTGCAGATGCTGTCGGTTGCCGTTTCAGATGAGGCTGTGGCCTCCTGGAATAAGGCCACGGTAGCGGCATCTATACCTTTTTCTTGGAGTTGTTGCTCTGGGGTGTCCACTATCATTGCACCGCCGATAGACTTTACCGCCTCGAAAGCATCGGTTAGAACGTCGGCTGATGCCTGGAATCCTGTTGCAGCGATGGCGGCGATGCCGCAGATGATAAATTTAAGTTTCATAGTCAGTTCAAAATTTTTGTTGTTATGTTTTTGCTATGAAGACGGATTACGGCTGCCTATGTGACAGCCGTAACCGTTAAAATTTGTTACTCCACTACAATCTCATCGGTGAACAGGAATCCCTGCTTGGCCATTGCCCTGTAGCGGATATATCTTCCGCGTGCCGACCCTTTCCATCCGAAGTTCTTGAAGCTGACCCCTGCGTCGGTGGTCACTGTATGGTGTATGTCGGCAAGTGTCTTAAACTTCTTGTTGTCATCCGACACCGATATGGTCACCTGCTCCGGCATCCATACATCCGGTATGCATATCTGCATGAAGTCTGCGCCGATCGACGACAGGTCGCATACACGTCCCAGGTCTATCACCACATCCAGCCTTTCCCTCGTGCCTGTGTTCATGTATCCCTGCCACAGCATGTCATTGTAGTTCCAGCCGCCACGTTTACCGTCGGTGAGCGTAGCCTCTTTGCTTGCTGGGTATCCGTTGTGCCATGCGGGAAGCCCGCTGTCAGGGAGCAGGTATGTCACCTTGCAGCCCCTGGCCAGATGGTCGGCCTCTACAAGGGCCTCCTTTCTGTTGCCCACCTCATTGCGCATGTCAAATGTGGTATACCCGGCCTTGCGCATACGGTCGCTTACCGCCATCGCGCGCCCCTTGAACCCGTCCCAGTCCCTGCGCTGTTGGGGCGACCATGCAGCCTCGGCTATGGCGATCATCCTGGGCCACAGCATGTATTCTGCATGTTCGGCAGTAGGAATATACTCACACCAAAGATTGCCCTGCAGCCCTATTATCAGCGGCTTTGCATCTTCAGGCAGGGAATCTGGCACAGGGTCGAACGAATACACCTTCTCTATAGGTAGGTATCCTCCGAAAGCCTCCGGCTGTGACCATGGGGCATCCTGGTAGGAATCAAGATAGCAGTATCCACCAGGCGTCATTATCACCCGGTGGCCGTCGCGTGCCGCACGCAGCCCGCCCTCAGTGCCGCGCCACGACATCACCGCCGCGTTGGGCGCAAGGCCGCCCTCCATTATCTCGTCCCATCCAAGTAAGTCGCGCCCGTGGGCGTTGAGATATTTCTCGACACGGTGTATCATGTAGCTCTGCAGCTCGTCTACATTCATAAGGCCCTCGTCAGCCATACGCTTCTGGCATAGCTCGCATGTCTTCCATGCCTGTTTGCTTGCCTCGTCGCCGCCGATGTGTATCACCTGCGAAGGGAACAGCTCCATCACCTCGTCGAGCACGCCCTCCACAAACTCGAATGTGGCCTCGTTGCCGACACAAAAATCAGAACTGCCATGTTCCCCATGGCTGCAAGACAGTTCCGGATAGGCGGCCAGCACTTCCTCCGAGTGCGAAGGCATCTCGATTTCAGGTATTATGGTTATGTGGCGCTTTGCCGCATAATCAAGCAGCTCGCGGATGTCATCCTGTGTGAAATACCCCCCGCAGGCAGCCGTATCCCCTTCGTTGCAGTAGCGTGCGCCATTGTCCGTCCACTCCTTCCACGTCTTCTGCGGACGCCAGGCGGCAAGCTCCGTCAGCTTCGGATACTTCTTTATCTCGATACGCCAGCCGGCGGCATCAGTCAGGTGTAGGTGCAGCCTGTTCAGCTTCAGGCGCGCCATTGCATCCATCTGCTTCTTCACGAATTCCTTGTCCCGGAAATGCCGCGACACGTCCAGCATCATGCCGCGGTAAGGCAGGCGCGGCTGGTCGGTGATAGACATCGCAGGTATTGTGCCGCCGCTCTCCTTGAGGTCAAGTATCGTCTGCAGTGCATAGTACAGACCCGCCGGAGAAAGAGCCTCTGCGTCAATCCTGTCACCCGACACCGAAAGGCGGTAGCCCTCATGCGAGGATATGCCGTCAACCACAGGCTTCAGCCTGAAATTGATACGCGGGGCATCAACGCTGTCACACACCCGCAAGGCATGTCCCATACCGGCAGCGGCAAGCTGCTCTTCAAGCAAGGCGGCGTCACGGTCCGGCGCATCTATATACACCCGTGTCAACGAATCTATGGTGAAGCCCGCATCCTCGGCGCTCATCTCTACGCGCATTGGTATGGGGGTAACTGAAGGCTCAGTGGCCGCACAGCAGAAAGCGGAACATGCAGCCAAGGCCAATGTGATGGAAAATCGGTTCATATTTTCGGTAATTGTTTATATCTGTGGGCAAAGATACGAATAAGCGAGAGCAAAAAGCAAATTTATTTGAATTTTGCCGAGCGGGAGTATCTAAGGCAGAGTCAAAGATACGAATAAGCGGGAGCAAAAAGCAAATTTATTTGAATTTTGCCGGGCGGGAGTATCTAAGGCGTAGCCAAAGATACGGATAAGCGAGAGCAAAAAGCAAATTTATTTGAATTTTGCCGGGCGGGAGTATCTAAGGCGTAGCCAAAGATACGGATAAGTCGGGAGCAAAACCAAATATTTTTGTGGTTTCAACAATGAATCAGGATAAAATATTCGCGTTTTGCCTGGCTAGGTATCTAAGGCTGGGCCAAAGTTGGGATTATCGTACACAATACGAAAATAATCCGCTTGAAAATCCTTAAAATATTTGGCATTAGCAAGATAAATCACTACCTTTGCAGTCCGATTATGTCCTATAAGTATTAGACATCGGTTGTATGGAGCGCTTTTGGCCGAGCGCCCGCACAGCTGCGGTCAAAATTATTTAATTATTAATCAACAATTTAACGTGGATACTTTAAGCTACAAAACTTTATCCCCCAACGCCCAGAGCGTCGAGCGCGAATGGGTCGTTGTCGATGCAACCGACCAGGTTCTCGGCCGTCTCTGCGCAAAGGTCGCAAAAATCCTGCGCGGAAAAAACAAGCCATCTTTTTCGCCTAACGTAGAATGCGGCGACAATGTAATCACTGTCTCTTATACACAAATGACGCAACAGAAGAAAATCAGTGAGTAAATCTCGG
>VSPW01000116.1 GCA_009775535.1 Muribaculaceae bacterium | reverse complement strand
ATATAACCATGTATTGAATGAAGCCAGACTGTCAGCAATATCGATGCTTATATTTTTGGCCGTGATAAAAGAGAACCCGGAGCTGTGCCAATACAAATTTCTGTATCTGGATGATGCGTTCATTGGCCTTGACAACTCCAATAGACGGCAGATACTGAATATCATAAAAAAAGATTTCACCGACTGGCAAGTCTTCATCTCCACATACGATTTGACATGGTATCATGCCGCATGCAGCATATTGGACGGCAGCTGGACAAAACTGGAGATATATGAATGCCTGGAATCCGGCAGGCAGAACATACCATTATCTGTCGTGACATACAGAGACGAGCCGATGGCAAAGGTAATGAAATATTTGTCCGACCATAAAAGCCCTGATTATCCGGCCGCCGCAAATTATCTCAGAAAAGGCATCGAAGAGCTTTTAAATAAAAAGTGCCCTCATTTCGCCATAAGGAACGACAACTGTGAACTCATAGAAAGCTACAAGCTGTCGTCTCTGATAAACTCTGTAATTGATTTTTTCAGGCAGATAATAGCGCATAGAGAGTCCCCGGCATCCATTATCGGAACATTAACAGAATTGAAGACGCATCTGTCTACATTGATACACCCGCTGTCGCACTATTCGGTACATACTCCAATATACAAAAACGAATTGCTCGAAGTTGTCAATCTGTACCATTCGATGGACCGGTCGCTTTCAACATATAATTATGAGGAAGATATTGCCGTACTTATAGAAAAAGGCCACAAGGTTGAGGTCGGGATTGAAGGCGTATCAGGATGGAAACGGAAATACAGCTTTAAGCTGACCCAACACTTGTACCTTATCCCGGGAGAACCATCGCCGGTGCTGTCCCTATGCGGGGTACAGATATGCCATATGCAAGGGTTGGACTCCAAGGGTAAAATTGAATATGAGAGTAGCCCGTCATCTAACAGTAGGATATATAAGCAGATGCAATACCGCTTGATTGAATCCGCATATGAAAGTCTGGTCGGCCACATTAGAGACCATGAACAAAAAGACGACATAATAACATCAAATTATTTGGCATCGACAAAATTCACAGATGTGGACAACAAAACGGTGACATTACAAGATATGATCAAAGATAGAAGCCGCTGACTCGGCACTAGATATTGGCATCCCTTTTCAAAATGAATTTTGCGGTGTCATATACATTGCCGTTGTTGGCTAAAATATTGCGCCATTCGGCTGTCCTTGTATCGGATTGGCCATACCCTTCAATCTTCTTGATTTCGTTCCCGGGCTTATTTATGTAATAGGTTTTGATATTTTTGGCTTTGGCCTCGCATAAATTGCGTTTTGGCCTATCGGGTATGTATTTTCGGATTGTCTAGATGTTTTTTGAAAAATAAAGCCTGCGCTTATTCTGTAAGTTTAGTTTGACAGTTCTTATTGACACCTCCCTGCAGCCGGAGTAGATGTCCGGGTCAAATAGGTGTATTATTCATTTGCGGTTAATGAAATGTGGTTATCTTTGCATTTTAATACATTGCTAATATGAATAAGATTTGTGAACAATTTCCTGTATTTGAAAACGTATTCGAGGCCATTGACTTTCTGAGATCATTAGGATTAAATGCTGTCAATATTCCCGATAATATACTCCCATATTTTGACGCTATGGATCCTCTGAACGCAACGGGGTTGTATTTGGATGAAACAGATTTTTTAGTGACGAGACTGCAATGCAATGTTGATGACGTTGAATACTATCGGCAACTTAATATTGGCAATAGCATCCCTTTCCTTACGGATTTCAAGCGTTATTCAATTAAACCCAATCTGGCCCACACCCAATTTCTCTATCGTGGGCAAAGTAAGGACTATAAGAGTATAAAGCCCAATCTGTTTAGAGATAAAAATAAACATTATTTCCTTGATGATATGATTAAGGGCCAGGAACTTATCGCCTTTATCGCAGAGCATCCTCTTGTACAGCTACTTGGGATTAAAGGTTTTGAACTAAGAAACAGGAATATAAAATTGCAGGCCAACCTTTACGGATTGGCTCAACATTATTATAATAGGACCACTGAGGTCGATTTGAGCTCTTCTATTGATGTGGCAGCTTTTTTCGCTGTCACCAGGTATGATGCAAAGCTCGACAAATATCTCCCAATTGAGGCCGGCCCGGAATCTACTGGGGTCATATACGCGTTGCCGGTATCTAGGTCATTGGCATATAATTCAATATTCGGGTTCAATATAACCTCCATAGGGAAACAGTTCTGTTTTGAGCGGCCGTCTCGGCAGTTGGGCTTTCTTGCCGACTGTTCTGGCGATAAAGATTTGATAGACCATAAATTATTATTGCGGGTTGAATTCAAGCATAACCGCGATATTACCAATAGGATATATGATTTCTGGGGCAAAGGTGATGCGATTGCACCGGAAGATCCTCTGGAAAAATACTGGAGGATGTATAGAGACAACCCTGGTGAGCCATTCCACGTATCGAATAAAGCTATTGAATTGAATCTTTATCACAATCATGGCGAAACAGAAGAATCCATTACAGACAAGTTGCTCTCTTATAGGAATGGACAAGGTGCACCGGCATTTAAATTGACTGGCAAGGAGTGGCCTGAGTTCCCACGCGAATTGCTTGAAGGATATTGGAGTGATATTAAAAATGGATGGTGGCAGGATGTATTTTGTGATGACATCTATTTCCCGTTGTCAGGAAATAAAACAAAGGAAGCCTTGAAGGCAATCCCCAATGATCCGAGATATAGATCGTCATTTTTTGAAAACTGACCAGTCCATTTTTGTGGATATAGGTGTATATGAAAACGAAACCGCCTATAACAGGGTTTGTGTTATAGGCGGCTATAATCAATTAGTGGAGCTGGAGGGACTTGAACCCTCGTCCAAACGTGGAACTAATGAGCTTTCTACGTGCGTATTCCCTACTTGGTTTTCGGCTGTCGGCAGGCAAGGGACGGCCAACCGGCAACTTAGCCCCTTAGATTTTCGGACGCCGCGCGGGGCGCTTGGCATCCTATTCCCGATTTAGCTGCACCGCCTTGTCGATTAGTCTCGGAAAAAGGACAATCGGGCGATGTCCCGTCCCTGCGACTGTCGCGGGGATTAAGCGTAATCTACTGTACTTCGATTAGGCAGCGAGAGCGTAGTTGTTTTCGCCATTTAAATTTGCTGATGTCGAGATTATAGAGCTGGCCATCATTGCTCTGCACGCTTACACACCACCTCTACACGCTGTCAAAACCAGTCAGCCCCATATTGGCATATGTAATATTCTGCAAATATAACAATTAGAGTCGACAAGTAAGGTATATTTAACCTACGTTAACTGGTTGTATGTCCAAAAAGCACATATTGCACTCCTATATGGCGAAATGTGCATATAAAAACGCTATGTTTTGAATATTTTAACATAAAATTTGTACACAGATACATCTTCAATAATTAATTTTGCAGCGTAGATAATTTACCGGAATGAGCATTATTTCCGGGGAATAATAGTTGAAGTGGGATACTTCGTCGAATAGTTACACAGAAGTACATCAATGGACAGGTTTGAGACTGATTTTAATAGAATCGGTTAATTCCTGTGTCAAGTCCAGTCGAATAGGCAGGATAACCTCCTGTCTGACATGGTAGTATTGATGTGATGTCCTACAGCCGGAGGCCGGCGGGCCGCAAGTCGGATTTTAAGAGTGCTGAATGATTGAGTTATAAATTAAATAGTTGTTTTATAGATAATTGTGTATTTATGGAGTGCGGGTGTCGTGAGATAGTCGCATTCTGCTTTTTATATATGTTGCAAATGCCGTGGCCGGATGTACATATGGTCCGGTCAAATAAATGTATGCCCATACCTGTACATTGATAAAATGTTATTACCTTTGTAACGAATATCCTAAATATTATCTATAATAATTCCGAAAAAAAAGACCAAATGAAAAAATTATCACTAAGACATTACATTGCCGTATTTGCGGCATGCCTGTCAATGGCGGTGGTGACCCCATCTTTGTCTTCGTGCAGCGATGACAAGTCGGGAGAGCCCGATATGCCAGTAAATCCAGACCCATCTCCGGCAACGGAAATTGAAATGGAGAAGGCTTGGGAGGCATATTACTTCCTTCCGTATCCTGCAGAATATGGCAACTACTATATTGAACTGGCCAAAGGCGAAGTCGGCATGTCCGGCTATCTGTCTTTCCCGGCAAATGCCGGCGACTACCTCCTTTGCCTGGACCTTAACGCCGGACTTGACCCGGATCACGCCAATCCCGTGCTTCCTGAAGGCACATACCGTGCCAAATCTGGTTCTGCAGCATCTGGCGACAAGACATTCTCCCTGGGTAATACCCTGGCGATCTATAATGCTGGGAAATTAGCCGATGGCCAGTCCCAGATTAAGTACATCAAGTTTTCTGACGGTACAGTGACAGTAAAGCACAACACCGGTGGAGGCTACACCTTGGACTGCGTATTTTCTGACGCCGAAAAAGCCGAATGGAAGTTCACATACAGCGGCGAGATACCGTTTGAGGACAAGAGCGGCATCAATGACGACGAATGGGGATTCACATCAAATGTCGACATGACAGCGAAGAAAGCATCATACGCATTCTATGACGATGCGGAAGAGAAAGGATGCAACAATTGGATTGTACGTTTCTTTGATGTAGACATCCTGACCTCTGACGGCATACACCCTAACACCGTAGGACATAAGCTCCAGATGAGCCTTTATACCGCACCTGGCACAACAGGCCTTGAAGGCACATATACAGTATCATCCGAACCAAAGGCCGGCGCATTTATCCCCGGCGAAAGATGGGGCCTTTCCGCTGCAGGCTCATATGTCGAAAAGGTATGTGATGACTACCAAGTGCGCTACTGCTGTATCAATGGGGGCACAATAACCTTCGTAAAGAACAGCGATGGCACATACAATGTAGACGCTAACCTGACTACCCCCGAAGGCAAGACAGTGAAGATGACATATTCCGGAGCGATCGATGATATAGCGCAGCAAGAAAACTATTCGTCCACACTGACATCCGATGTGGAGATGGTACCTTCTGCATGCACCGGTATCGACTACTACGGCGACTATTATGGCACAGGCACTGTCAACTATGGCGTATACCTTGCAAACAGCACAGAACTTATGCTATTCGACTTCATCGCAGCCTCTGGCGATGCCACCACCCTGCCTACAGGCACATTCACTGTCAGCAAAGACGTCGCAGCAGGCACATTGGCCCCCGGATCGGTTGAGGGAAATGAAATAGCCCCGACAGCATACGTAAGGTTCAATGAGACTGGAGAAAATATATTGGCATATGCCCCGGTCGCCGCAGGCCAGCTGACCATCTCACGTGAAGGCAGCATGTACACGTTCACTTTCGACCTTGAGGATGATGTGACATCCGCACCGCACCGTATATCAGGCACAGTGACATGCACATTGCCGGCAATTTCCGACAAGACCCAGGCCATGAATGCCAACTATGCACGTAAGCGCACCGCCAAGAGCATACCGAGCTTCAACCATCTTCTGAGACGCTAGAAGCCCGCATATGGCAAAAAAAGATGGAGACCTCACCGGGTCTCCATCTTTTTTTGTTATGGCGGGGTGTTATTCCTCAACCTTTAAGAACTTCACGTTGTCGATGCATACAGAGTAGTTCTTTGGAGAAGGCTTTGACCATGAGTCGGGCCATGTTAGGGCGAACGCTACCTTGTTTACTGCACCCAGTGCGGTAAGGTCGACCTCTGTCCACTGTTCCATGATGAATTCCTTGCCATCGCGGAAATCTGCCAGTGTCACTGTAACGGCCGCTGTCTCATTACCCTGGGCGTCATAGCCGGTGATGGTGGCGTCGCAATAGTCGCCGGCAGCCATCGGTGCATATGAATAGTAGCCGTATTTCATGTACTGGTACATGGCGGTGCTGTTCATTATCTGCAGGGACACAATCTGGCGCTCCATGCCGGGTGCGAATGAGAATTCAGGCAGGAAATCCTTCACGTAATTGTCGTTTAGAAGCACCATGAACTTGTCCGAACCGTCAGCACCTGCATGCTCTGTACCCTCGGGAAGCGCTACGCTGGTGGCTGTCGGAGTCCCTGCTTCGGAAATCATGGCCAGGCTCGACACCACGTCGCCGCCGACCATCGTGTAGTAGTCCTTCCATGCGAATGTAGCGTCAAGCTCCTTGTATTCTCCGGTAGACCCAGAAACATTGTTGGTCTTGCCTTCGGCAAATTCGCAGCTTTCAAAAGTGATTACCTCGTAGACCGGAGCGGAAGGCCCGTCATCATCAGAGCAGGATACGATAGACGCCATCAAAGGCAGTGCTAGCAATAGTACTTTTTTCATTTTGTTTGCTTTTTTTGATATTATGG
>VSPW01000115.1 GCA_009775535.1 Muribaculaceae bacterium | reverse complement strand
ATATAGCAATTGTCGCTCAACCGGCCTATACGGTCAGCACGCATCTTTATCTGTGTTGCGCTCTCTTCCCCTGATATATATAGGATTGTCCTGGATTTTATGGCCAGGATGTTCTGCAATACCAATGTTGACTTTCCTATTCCGGGCTCTCCTCCAATAAGGACAATCGAACCTGCAACAAGCCCGCCTCCCAGTACACGGTTGAATTCTTCACTGGGCATATGTATGCGCTGTTCTGCGGCAGATTGAATTTCGCTTACCTTCTGAGGCTTGTTTACATATGCACCGTCATTCACGCTCTTACGCAAAAGCTTTGACGGAAGCCGCTCTTCTACCATGGTATTCCATTCACCACATGATGGACATTTACCCACCCATTTCGGAGAGTCCATGCCACATGCGGTACAATGCCATATCGTTTTTGATTTAGATGCCAAGATTCGGTATATAATGATTTAGAACTGCATATTGGCGTGCTGACGCCTGAATTCAGATAATGTTATAGCTGTTGCCACAGCGACATTAAGGGATTCCGAGGTCGTTTGTCCAAGAGGGTAGGGCGGAATGAATAGCCTGTCTGTAACCATTCTCCCGATATCATCTGAAATCCCGTTGCCTTCATTTCCCATTACGACTATACCGCTTGTCGGTAGCCGCTTAGTATAAATGTTTTCCCCGTCAAGGAATGTGCCAAAGACAGGCAATGGTGACATTTCAGACAAGACCGTCTGAAGGTTCACATAATGAACACGAACTCTTGAAATTGCACCCATTGTAGCCTGTATCACCTTAGGATTATATACATCTACCGTATCGAAGGTACATAATATGTCCTTGACTCCCATCCAATCTGCAATACGTATTATTGTGCCTAGATTACCCGGATCTTGCACCCGGTCCAAAGCTAGTGTTAATGACGTTTGCAAACGCTGCCTATCCAATACGATGTCCGGGATAGAATAAACAGCAATTATCTCTGGGGGTGTTGTCAACTGGGACATACGCGCCATATCGGCACGCTTTACTATTACAGGTTCAGCCACACCCATTAGCATCGCACCATTTTCATCAATCCAATTTTGCGTGGCGAAAATATATTGCGGGCTAAAAGAGTGAATGGTGTCTGTAACACATTTTGTACCCTCCGCCATAAACAGGCCTGTTTCCCTCCGGGCCTTCGCAGTCCCCAGAGATGACACTAATTTACGTATGGAGTTGGTCAGTTCCAATTTAAATTGATTTTGCGTTACTCCGTGCGGCACTAAGAAACCGCTCCACGTCAATGGCAGCACGACACCCCATACCCGCAGCAGAAATCGCCTGCCTATAATATGGGTCAGCGACATCCCCAGCCGCAAATACCCCAGGTATATTTGTCTCGGTTGTGATTCCTTTCTGCTTTATATAACCGGCATCATCAAGCTCAATATATTTAGCGAACACATCTGTATTTGGCTTATGTCCTATGGCCAGGAAAAAACCATCAATCGGCAAATCAAAGCGCCGTTCTTCTGGAGTCCCTTTGAATTCCACAAGATGTGCACCTTCTACAAATTCCTCACCAAACAGGCTCTCTGTATTTGTGTTGAACAGAATGGAAATTTTTTCGTTTTCTGCAACACGCTGCTGCATCACCTTTGATGCCCTTAGATGGTCCTTACGTACAATAAGGTATACTTTTTTTGCTATTGATGAAAGATATAATGCCTCTTCACAAGCCGTATCGCCACCGCCAACTACGGCAACAGTACGTTCCCGATAAAAAAAGCCATCACATGTGGCACAAGCAGATACACCTAGACCACGGTATTTTTCCTCACTATCGATTCCAAGATACTTGGCGCTGGCCCCAGTCGCAATAATTACCGAATTTGCAAATATTTCAGTACTGTTGTCTATGGTCAACTTGAATGGACGCGTTGAAAAATCGACATCTGAGACATATCCAGTCCTAATATCCGCACCGAAACGCATGGCCTGTTTACGGAGGTCCTCCATCAATTTAGGGCCTGTAATACCATCAGGATATCCAGGAAAATTTTCAACTTCTGTAGTAATCGTCAATTGCCCACCAGGCTGCTGTCCTTCATATAATACAGGCGAAAGATTTGCCCTTGATGCATATATTGCAGCAGTATAGCCCGCAGGGCCAGATCCAATTATCAAACAATCTATAGGTGTCATGTATTATTTCTAATTTATGGTTATCGTAAATCTACTATCTCGGCGTCAGGCGCATATGACGGATCAAAAACGAAAGTACGGGAATTAATCATATTCCCTGCTGTAACCTTATCGATCGCAATCTCTATTTTTGATTTATCCGGCATAGTCAGAATAATTTCTTTGGGGAGATATGTTGCCGCATCCAGTATCACTGTCGCTTTTGAAAATGCCATCCCCTTTTTTACCGGAGTCAAATCAATCTTATAGATATTTTTCTCAGATGACAACAATGCTGACCTATAATTCTGTTTATGCGCATTTATGACAGCAAACGGATTTATGTCAGCAAGTTCTTCTGCCGTAGGATTTGTTATATTGACTTCTCCCATTGCCGGAGAGTAGGTCCACAAAGTCAGACCATCAAACCAGGAGCGCAATGAGCCACTTGTAAGGGTGAATTTCCCAGACGCCAGGATCAATGTGCCTTTTTCCTTATTAGAAGCAGCTGAAATAGTGTATTCTGCTGTTATCGATTTGGCAGAATTGATTTTAGATGCAGCCTTATCCAAAATTTCTGAAGCTGTCATTGCAGAAATTACAGGAATGGCTATGATAAACAATATGATAGATAGCAGTAATTTTTTCATATCAAATAATTAACACACAACTGTATTTAATGGTTCCCTAATATGTGCTCCAGTGTTATTGAGTCGACCAATACATTCCTAGGTTTCTGGCCATTTGCAGGACTGACGATACCGGCAGCCTCCATCTGATCCATTATCTTCCCTGCACGGTTATATCCTATTTCAAACCTGCGCTGAAGGCTTGACACGGAAGCTTGTTGCGATTGTGAGACAATAAACCTCGCACACTCTTCAAATTTAGAGTCCCGGTCACCATAATTTGAGCCGGCCATGCCATCACATGCATTATCAGGCATACACTCGGGAAGGATGTACGCTGAATTATATCCAACCTGACTGTCAATGTGCTCACATATCGACTCTACTTCCTCTGTAGAAATAAATGCACATTGTACACGTTCGAGCTTACCATTATGTGAAAACAGCATATCGCCTCGTCCTATAAGCGAATTTGCACCTGTGCGGTCGAGAATGGTCTTACTGTCAACCATCTGGGCAACCTTAAATGCAATTCGTCCCGGGAAGTTGGCTTTGATTATACCGGTAATAACATTAGTTGAAGGGCGCTGAGTGGCTATGATCATATGTATGCCTACTGCACGTGCCTTTTGGGCGATCCTTGCAATCGGGGTTTCCACCTCTTTCCCAGCCATCATTATCAAATCAGCAAACTCATCAACAATCACAACTATATACGGCAGATATTTATGTCCTTTTTCTGGATTTAACTTACGGGCCACAAATTTTGCATTATATTCTTCAAGGGAACGTACATATGCATCACGTAAAAGCCCGTATCTATTATCCATTTCAATACATAATGAATTCAATGTCGCCTTTACTTTTTCCGGATCTGTGACTATGGCATCATCCTCACCATCAAGTTTTGCAAGAAAATGCCGTTCGAGCTTGTCATAAAGGCTGAATTCCACCATCTTTGGGTCAACAAGAACAAATTTCAGTTCTGCAGGATGGCGTTTGTATATAAGCGATGTAATGATTGCATTGAGCCCTACAGATTTACCCTGGCCAGTTGCACCTGCAACTAGTAAATGTGGCATTTTTGCCAAATCTTCGATGAAGACTTCATTTGAAATTGTAGTCCCCATAGCCATAGGTAATTTCATTTTACACTCCTGATATTTTTTTGATGCAAGGACAGATCTCATCGACACTGTTTGAGGATCCCGATTCGGGACTTCTATACCGACAGACTCCTTGCCTGGTATAGGTGCGATAATGCGTATACCATATGCAGCCAGGCTACGGGCAATGTCGTCTTCCAATCTCTTAATAGTTGCAATCCGTACGCCTTCTGCGGGCAATATCTCAAAAAGGGTTACAGTCGGGCCTACGGTTGCCTCTATCTTGGATACATGCACACCGTATTCAGCCAATGTCTTGATGATACGCCTCTTGTTGCCTTCCTGTTCTTCAAAGTCGACATTTACTGATGAAGAATGGTGGTCTTCAAGCAATTCAATCGAAGGCCGCTGATATTTTGATAATTCAGCGGTAGGATCATATAGCTCGTCATCTATGATTTTAGCTTCCTCTATCTGATTGACATTGACATCAAAGCCATCATCCTCACTAACAGTAGCATCCGGTCTTGGAGAATTGATTACGCTCTCTACCGAATCTTCTTTATTTTCTATTTCTATTGATTGATCCGCATTATCAATATCGGAAGTCGCATCGATATCAACAGAAGGCAAATCTCCTTCCGGATAAGAAGTATCTTCCTGTATGTCATCAAGGGTTATTACATCTGTAATACTATTTATTGTAGCATCTATAGGATCATCATTTTCGTCCTCATCCCTCAACAATTCTTCAAGTTCCTCCTCGTCCTCTTCTTCTTTAATCTTGGCTAAAGCTGCTTCTGCTTCTTCCTGCTTCCTGCGGAAAGTCTCTTCCCTAGCGATACGCCTTTGCTTACGTGCCTCATATTCCGCTTTTCTAGCACGATAAAAATTTGCCAATCTATTGAAGTATACTGCAAAAATAGCACCAATAAGAACCACAGATAAAGCTAACGGCCCAAAATCGCCTAAAACGTCAAAGAGATACTGATTCACATAATGGCCATGAGCGCCTCCCCATGAAAATGTAGTAGGCATATCGAATGACACCAAACCTAATACTACCGATGTAGTAATTGCGATAAGCAATGTCTGGAATGTCATTGCCCAAAATTTCACTTTTTTTATCCCTAAAAGGCCTAATCCTATAACCGCGAAATATATTATAAATGCAATAGAGCCTAATCCTAACCATTCGTTTACAAATATATACGACAGTTTTGCACCTATTGGACCTCCTGTATTGGCTGTTTTCCCATCAAGAACCATTTGATTTATGGTCGTATTCATTGCCTGGCTTTGGTCGGCAGCACCATGCTTGAAATGCGATACAATAAATACGGCAAGCATCAATGCAACAACTATAAACACTATACCAATAAACATATGGGTTCGTCTGTCGGTAAAGAATTTAACGAATCCGGTTTCAGTCAATGGTATACTCTCCAATTTTTCTTTTTTTGGAGATTTGATGCGGCCTGAATTCTTTTCCTCAACAATCTTTGAAGATTTATAGGATTCCCTTTTGTCGATATCTTGGAGAGGAGTCTGTGCTTTGGCCCTACGTTGCCTATTTACAGGGCGGGACGTACGAGGCTGATATGCTGTTCCGGATGACTCCAAATCAGCCTGCTGATGGCCAACAGATCTAGTCCCAAACCCTTCTGGAAGGATTGGGTCGAAATCATCCATATCGCTGGAGTATTTATTCATATAAAATTAAGAGGATAGAGTAAGAAATTTACTACAAATCTGACAGTTCAGATATTGCATTAATGGGATTCCCGGAATTGAAAACAGAATTTCCGGCAACCAATACATCTGCACCAGCTTCAGCAAGCAACTTACCGGTAGATAAGTTTACCCCTCCGTCAACTTGAATAAGAGCCTTAGAGCCACTACGGGTAATCAATTCTCTAAGTTGGCGGACCTTATTAACTGCATTTGGAATAAAAGCCTGTCCTCCAAATCCCGGATTTACAGACATAATGAGGGCCATGTCCAAATCAGTAATTATATCTTCCAGCATCAACACAGGAGTAGATGGGTTCAATGTGACAGCCGCTTTCATTCCGGCAGCCTTGATAGCCTGCACTGTACGGTGTAAATGCGTGCAGGCTTCCTGATGAATATTCATTATTGCAGCACCACTGTCACGAACCTGTGATATATAATTTTGAGGATTTACTATCATCAAGTGTACATCAAGAGGTTTTGTCGAATATTTGGCAACTGTCTTTATTACAGGAAACCCAAATGAAATATTTGGCACGAATACTCCATCCATCACATCAAGATGGACCATTGTAGCCCGGCTTTCGTTGACCATATTTATTTCCTGCTCAAGATGTCCGAAGTCAGCGGAAAGTATTGAAGGTGAAATCTGCATATTCTGTCAGTTTTTTTCAGTTTTACGGTAATTAGGTTTAAATGCATTCCAAAGGATGTATAAAAGACATATTACACCTATGCCTAACCCAAAATATGTAAGGTAATGATTAGATTTTTCAACCATTGAATAAAGGTTTTCCAATGCAACTGTCTGAGCCACCCACCACCCTAAAACAGCGAGTATTTCGTTCCATATCATGGCC
>VSPW01000114.1 GCA_009775535.1 Muribaculaceae bacterium | reverse complement strand
ATTGCCTTTTCCATGTCTTCGAGCCTGTTTATCAATGAGTGCATGGCCTGTAGGTTTTCTTTCTGCGTGTCATCTACTTCGGAGGATATATTTAGCAATCCGAAATCAAGCGATACTGTTTCGATTTTGGATTTTGATGAACGTAATGCCATAAGGGCCGAATTGACAGCTATCCGATAAATCCATGTAGACATTTTGCTTTCACCCTTGAAGTGCTTTAATCCTAGCCAGATATTGATATAAATTTCCTGCCGTAGGTCCTCAAACGGCAATTTGTCGGAGGCATAGAAATAGCAGACTTTGCAGATGATCCGGGAGTGCTGTTTTATGAGTGCGGCAAAATCTTTTTCGTTTATAGGAATATTTGTCATGTCGGACTTGCATTGAATTTGTTGTGCCTCATTAGATGCAGATTTAATTCCGAAAGTTTCATTTTGCCAAAATTTTTTGTCGTTGATTCTTACGCTCGACAAAAACAAATTTTGGTTTTGCAATCGACTTATGATTATCTTTGTCAGGGTTAAATTAAATGCATATGAAAAATAATTTGCTTTGTCCTGTCAGAAAATGTGATGGATTGCAGTTGGCGTCATTGTCGGAAATCTATTTCAATTCATTTCCGGAAGAAGAACGGCGACCTTTGGATGATATTTTATGTCGGGCGGCTGCCGGCGATAAGGGACTTAACCTTATGCTTATACATGCTTCAGACGGAAATGTATCGGGCATGCTTACGTATTGGGATCTCGGGGACGTGATATATATAGAACATTTTGCTATAGATTCCTCCTGCCGTGGAGATGGACTTGGTGGATGTGTGCTTGATGAATTTGTTGCCAGATGCAGCAAGCCTGTTTTATTGGAGGTTGAACCGGCCGGCTCTAACAGTATGGCAGACCGCCGTATCGCTTTTTACCGGCGTCATGGATTTGAATGCATGGATTATCCGTATGTCCAGCCTCCATATTCGCCGGGGCTGCCTCCGGTAGGGTTGACGCTTATGTGCACATCATGTGACGGAATAGACCCGGGTACTGTGTCGGCAGCGCTTCATAGGATTGTTTATGGAGTTGGCTCAGATGCCAAGGCGTGATGCTAATTGTGGTGATTGGCTGGCCAAAGTATGTTCGATTGTTTCAATATACAGGTCTGCTGTAGCATTGAGGCCATGATTACGCAAGTATTGCTCTTTTGCCCGAAGTTTCAATAATATTCCTTCAAGCTTTACGTCTGAATCCAGTGCATAAATAGCTTCAGTGGCATCTGCTTCAGCAATTGAGACGATGTTTTTGTCAGGTATGCTTATATTTGGGGTAGTATTATCTGATGGCTGGGAACATGACACTGATATAGTCATGATTACTGTTAGAAGTGCAGCTGTGAATCTGTCTGTCATTTAAAGTAGGGTCATCGCTATCTTTGCGCATGCCTCAGCATCGGCAAGTGCATTGTGGTGGTTATTGAATGGTATACCGAAAAAACGGCATATCACAGGGAGGGAGTGTGATCCGCATTCATATTTAGGGATTTGTTTGCGGGATGCCTGCAATGTGCATAGGAATGGATATTCGGGATAATCTATCTGGTATATGCTGCATGTCGCCTTTATGCACTTTTCATCAAATGATTTGTTGTGGGCGACAAGCGGAAGCCCTTCGATGAACCGTTCGAGATCTCCCCATATGGAGCCGAATGCAGGGGCATCATCGGTCATCTCACGGCTTATCCCGTGTATTTCCTGTGTAAACCTGCGTATGTAGTAATTGGGTTCAGGCTGTACGAGTGTGTAGAATGAATCGACAATAACCCCTCCTTTTACTTTAACTGCACCTATAGAGCATATGCTTGTAGGTTGGTAGTTTGCGGTCTCTACGTCAATAGCAACGAAGTTGTCCATACGGCTTTATTGTGCGGATGTTATCTTGATGGCGCGGTTCTTTACATTCTCCATCAGCCACCGTGGGGTAGATGTTGCGCCGCATACACCGATTGAGCCAGCACCGTATAGCCACGAGGGATCGATCTCGTTTTCATTTGCAACCAGATAGGTAGCTTCGTTTACGGCTTTACATTCATTATATAATATCTTACCGTTGCTGCTTTTATGTCCGGCTACAAAGAGGACTACGTTATGGGCCGATGCAAATTCCCGTAAATGAGAAACGCGGTTGGCGACCTGTCTGCATATGGTGTCGAATCTTTCAAAGTGCGCTGCCGGAGACTTGCGTTTGGAAATAAGGTCGATGCTGCGGGTGAAGCCTTCCAGTGATTTTGTTGTCTGGGAGTACAGGGCAATATCGCGGGTGAAGTCAACTTTGTCGAGACCGGCAGCGTCTTCCACGACAATGGCATCGCCATCGGTCTGACCTACAAGTCCGTTTACTTCAGCATGGCCGTTTTTGCCGTATATGACTATCTGTGGCCGTGGTTCAGTCGCAGAGTAGGCGGATTTTATCCGCTTTTGGAGTTGAAGTACGACAGGACATGTGGCATCAATTATCTCTATATTGTTACGCCGTGCAAGTTCGTATGTGGAAGGGGGCTCACCGTGTGCCCGCAACAAAACCTTGACGTTTCTGAGAGATGCCATCTGTTCATGCGTTATGGTTATAAGTCCCCTGGACCTCAACCGTTCAACCTCATCACTGTTATGGACTATATCCCCAAGGCAATATAGACTGCCTGTGCTGTCAAGCGCCTCTTCTGCTTTTCTGATGGCGGTCACGACTCCGAAACAGAATCCGGATGAGTTGTCTATCTCAACTTTTGTTTCCATCATTTTACTGATGTGTGGGCTATAGTGGCCTTGAAACGTTCCATCAGCCAGTTGTCCTGTTCTTCAGGGGTCAATGTGGAGTTGTCGAGGTGCAATGCATCGTCTGCGCATCTTAAGGGGCTTTCTTCCCTGGTCTGGTCAATATGGTCGCGGTGGACAACGTTGGCCAATATATCTTCAAAGTTTACCTCAGCCCCTTTTGCCAGCATTTCGGTAAAACGTCTTTGTGCCCTAGTCTGAGCGGATGCATCAACAAATATTTTCAATTCAGCGTCTGGGAATACAGTAGTGCCTATGTCCCTACCATCCATTACTATGCCTTTTTCTTTGCCCATGGCCTGCTGCATGGCAACAAGCGCATGCCTTATTTCCGGTATTGCTGCCACCTGTGATACGTTTGAGGACACGTCCAGTTTCCTGATGGCGGTCTCAACGTCCTCTCCACAAAGCAGAGTATGCTGGCTTCCATCTGGCATTACTTTGAAGTCAACTGAAATTTGTGGGAGGGCTGATATCAATGTGCGGGCATCGGCTATGCCTTCTTCTGATATCATTCCGTGGCGCATGGCGTATAAGGTTACCGCCCTGTACATTGCTCCGGAGTCGATATATCGGTATCCAATCTTTGCTGCAAGGCTGCGTGCCATGGTGCTTTTGCCACTTGACGAGAATCCGTCGATGGCTATTATTATTTTATTGTAAGTCGTATCGGTCATTGTTGTTAGTTTATTCAAGGAAGTAGCTTATATCGCAACTGAGGTTGAACATGAATGTTGTTGCTCCAGTGTGGGGCTGGGCAAAAGCGACGCCTAGGTCGAAAGCCCGTACCCTAAGGCCTGCTGAGAGGGAGAATCCTGAAAGTATGCTGCGTGAATATGTGCTCATATCGGTACGGGTCTTATAGTTGTATCCCAATCCGATATAAAAGTTGTCAGACCCAACGAAATCAGCGCCGAATACAAGATGTCGGAACAGGTTTGAAGAGAACGAATCCTTTACTTTGAAGTCTTCGTCAGAAGTCCCGTCACCGGTCTCTATGTATGGCAGTTTCCATTTTGTAAGATTCCAGGCTGTGATTGAGAAGCGTATCGGTAGTGACCCGAATGTTTGAGACCATCCCAGGCGCAGGTCCAGCGGTAGCTTGTCGTAACGGTTGTCGAACCGTTTTACTTGTCCTCCAAGATTTGCAATCACTGCGGACAGGGACAGGTCGCGTTCGCCGTCGTAATAGTTTATGCCTATATCCGTGGCGATTGCCATGGCGGAGAACTCGGCATACGAACTGTAAGCCATCTTCAGGTTTATGCCGCCACGTAGCCTGTCTGTTATATCATGTGAATAGGTTGCGGAAAAAATGGCATCGGATGCCGAGAATGTTCCGGTGATGTTTCCCGATTCGTCAGCCTCTGTCATGGACCCGTAGCCAAGATAGCGTATGGCAGCGCCCCATGTGCCATGTGCACCTATGCTATGGGCATATGATACGCCTGCAAAATTGCTTGAGCCTATATACCGCATGTAGCTGAATTGCACTTCATTATTCATTTCCTGTCCAAGAAGGGCTGGATTCTGGTCAGCGGAATTTACGTCCCCACCAACGATGGATATGTTCATTCCTCCAAGTCCATATATCCTGGATGAAGGGGATATGTTAAGGAAACTGTATGCTGAAGTGCCATCCTGGGCATGTGCCGAAAGTGCTGTTGCCAAGGATATAGCCATACATATGTATGTGATAAGACGGTTGGTCATGAAATTTTGTGCCGGTGTACAATAGTGGCTATGCAAAGTTAGCCATAATTATGTTAACTACAATATTAACGGCAAAAGCGTTGCTGTATTGTGGGATGCCCGGCAAGATAATGGCCGCCGTATGTTCTTGACAGCGGCCATTATACTTAAGGTCTTTGTCCAGAGCTTATTCAAATATGTGGCGCAGCTTGGAGAATATTTTCTTTTTCTCTGAGTCTGAAGGGAGCATGTTGGGTGATGATTTCAGCGATTCTATTGCCTGGCGTTCGGTGTCGGACAATTTTTCAGGCATGTATACCATGACGTTGATCAGTTCATCGCCTGTGCCGTATCCTTCCGTGGACGGAAGCCCTTTGCCGCGGAGACGTAACACTTTGCCGGGTTGCGTTCCTGCCGTAATTTTGAGCCTGGCCCGTCCGCTGATTGTCGGTACTTCAACTGAGCCGCCCAGAATGGCTGTAGGCATGTCGAGCATAAGGTTATAGATAAGATCGTTGCCGTCACGTATCAATTCCGGGTGCTTTATTTCCTCGATTACTACAAGAAGGTCGCCATTGATACCGCCGTGCCTGGGGGCGTTGCCTTTGCCTTTTATTGTCAATGTCATGCCTTCGCTTATGCCTGCCGGTATGTTGAATGAGACGGTAGAGTCTTCGCGGATTACTCCTTCGCCGTGGCAGTATGTGCAATTCTCGGTTATTACCTTACCTGTTCCTTCGCATGTAGGGCATGTCGATGTCGATTGCATGGCACCAAGTATGGTCTGCTGCACCTGTGTTATGTTTCCTGTGCCGTGGCATGTGGAGCATGTGGCGAATGCTACACCATCGCGGGCGCCGGTGCCGTTGCAGTGCTGACATTTTACGTATGTAGGTATTTTGAGGGTCTTGCTTACGCCTTTAGCTATGTCCTCCAGAGTCAGCTTGACTTTTATGCGCAGGTCACTGCCCCGGCGTTGGCGTTTCTGCCTTGTACGTCCTCCGGCAGCCCCGCCGAATCCTCCAAAGCCTCCGCCAAA
Organism: Muribaculaceae bacterium; assembly: GCA_009775535.1. Lineage (GTDB taxonomy): Bacteria > Bacteroidota > Bacteroidia > Bacteroidales > Muribaculaceae > CAG-873. The sequence goes on along the minus strand of VSPW01000114.1, from coordinate 956 downwards.
TATGTCGCCGAACTGAGAGAAAATGTCTTCCATGGACATTCCTCCACCTGAATAGAAACCACCAGTTCCGCCGCCAAACCCTTGCGGGCCCATATTGTGTCCGAACTGGTCGTAACGGGCACGTTTGTCATCGTCGCTAAGCACATCGTATGCTTCGGCGGCCTCTTTGAATTTCTCTTCGGCGTCCTTATCTCCAGGGTTTTTGTCCGGATGGTATTTTATGGCCAGCTTGCGGTATGCTTTTTTTAGTTCGTCCTTTGTTGCGGTCTTGCTTACCCCAAGTATTTCGTAATAATCTCTTTTGTCCATCGTTGTGGATTTTGATGTTTAATGTTTATTTATTCGCCGACAACGACTTTCGGGTGGCGCAGGACTTTGTCATATATGGTGTATCCTTTTGATGTCGTGTCAATGACTTTTCCTTTCATTTCTGGAGCAGGGGCGGGTATTGTGGCGATGGCTTCGTGGATTTCCGCATCAAATTCTGCTCCATTACTTTCAATAGCCTTTACGCCGTTAGACTCCAGATATTTTATCAATTTATTGTATATGAGTACCATGCCTTCTTTTACGACATCAGCATCAGTTGAATCTTTAATGGCTTCCAGTCCGCGTTCAAAGTCATCTACTATGGGAAGAAGGCCCAACATGGCTTTTTCTGCACCGTTCTTTATCAGTTCAGCTTTCTCTTTTTGTACGCGTTTGCGGAAGTTGTCGAAATCAGCCATCAGGAATAGGTATTCCTTCTTTTCCTTTTCAAGGGCAGCCTGTGCGGCTTCAAGCTCCTGTGCAAACTCTTGGGATGCGTCATCTATCATTTCCGGATCAACGGGTCCGTCTTCGGTGAATCCTGCCGTTACATCTTCGATTTCGGTTTGTGTAGTATTATTGTCAGCCATAGGACTGTCTTTTGTATCTTTTTGGGATTGTTCAGTTTTCATATTCTTATATTTTTT
>VSPW01000113.1 GCA_009775535.1 Muribaculaceae bacterium | reverse complement strand
GTATAGCTGCGGTCGTAGCCAAGCGGGAAGTTCACAAGGTTTTCATAATATGTAGTGTCGCGGTCCTTGTTGTTTGAGGTCGATATCATGTACGATAAGGTGATGTTCTCTCCCTTGCGCGATGTCAGGTGCTGGAAATTGACATTGCCGTCAATGTTGAAATACCGCGACTGGGGCGTATGGCTGCGGGTTGTGTAGCTGTAAATGGGCATTCCGGCGGCATCGCTCATGAGCGCCGCACCGGCAGAAGTGGTATTAGAGCCCCATGTGAACCCGTCGATCTCGGCGGTAAGCAGGTTAAGCGAGTCTATATCCCACGATGCCTCGCCGCCGAAATAGGCATAATAGCTTGACCCTTGCGAGGAGCTGGCGTTCTGTAGCCTGTTTCCCGACTCCTTATAAAGATAATCGGCAAAAGATTCCGACCGCGATGACGTCTTTTTATTGTATCCGCCTCCGCCATACACTGAGAATGTCACCTTATTGATCTGCGAAGAGAGCCACAAAGACCCGTCAGGAAGGAAATCGTTGTTCGACCTCGCCCCCACACGTACGCTGCCCATCACACCGCCCATGGATGTATTGTCCATCGTGACGATATTGATGATTGCGCCTACACCCTCGGCATCGTATTTCGCACCCGGCTCGGTGATCACCTCTATACGCTTTATCATGGAAGCCGGTATGGCCGACAGCACATCCTTACTGTTGTTGGTGAACGACTGGTTGGGACGCCCGTCCTTGTATATCTTGAAATTAGTAGAGCCGTTGACCTTGATCGTACCGTCGGCATCGACACTGACCATGGGCACTTTCCTCATCATGTCTATCACCGTGTTGGTCTTCGACTCCTCGTCGGCCTGCACATCATAGCCTATACGGTCTATCTCCTTGGTCACCAACGGGCGCTGCGCCGTAACGGTGACCTCTTTGAGCATCTCGGTGTTGGTATACGCCACGAGCGTGTCAAGGTCGGCCAGCGGCGCGGCATCACTCACCGTGAAGTCGCGCACCACAGCGACCTTGCCCACCGAATTGACCGATATCCTGTATCCACCGGGCTTCGTAAGCGGCTGGCTGAAATTACCTGTAAGGTCGGTTGTGGCCGTAGCGACAGGCCTAACGGTATCGCCGGCGGCATAAATACGGTATGTGGCAAACGGCTCACCCTCGCCGGCGGGATCGGTTACCACTCCCTTTACTGCATACCCGGCAGCGGCTGCCATGGTTACCCCTAAGACAAACGCCATTATGACTGATACGGGTCGGATGCTTGTTTTCATTTGATGTGATGGATGATAATGATGGTAATATTATATGTTTCTTATATTTCCTTGGCAATCTATATCCATATAATTTTGGAACGACACCACATTAGACGCGTACAATATCCGATAATGACAAGGCCCGTCACGATTTTTATGTTAAAAAACCGTAACGGGCCATTGCCCTGTATCATGTACGCGCCGTACTATTTCACCACTACGCGGCGAGTGAAATCATCAACCGCCACTATATACAGCCCCACAGGGAGGGAAAGCGCAGTCTCGCCAGGACTTGCCACGCCGGTGTGGTAAGCGATGCCGTCGACACCATACACACGCACCGTACGCGGGCCGTTGCCCGTATTCTCGATTATCAGCTTGCCGCCGCGGCAGAATGCATCCCAGCTGCGGTAGTCGCTCTCCACGCCGTCTATCCCCGACTGGCGGAAATCGGTTATGGCTATGTCATCGATCTTGAACCTTTTTCCTGAAGTCTGGCGCAGGCGTATGCGGCCGGCCCCGGCCTTATTGACAGTAAACGTATATTTCTTGTAGTTCTCAGAGTCCACATCAGCAGTCCCGGCAGGCTCCCATGTGGCGCCGTTGTCCAGGGAATACTCCACTTCTATCTTGCCCCGCTCGTCACTGCCCCATGCCGCCGCATGGAACGTCACTATACCTATGCCGTAAGGCTTGTCCTCGTCCATGGCCATGCGGCTCGATGGAGTCTTGCCGAAACGCATGTTCTGCTTCCCGCTAACCGGCGACGGATCGGCAAACACACCGGCATCGCCCAAGCTCCAGCGGCAGGCCGTACCGTCATACGAAGTAGTGCCGTAGCCCGATGTCACCTTTTCCGTCTCAAATGTCTCCAGGAATGCGGCAGGCGGAGTGCCGACAGTGCCGGCCACCTCTACATCATCGTTGATATAGCCGCCGGCCTGGGCCTTGAGCGTACCATGGTAGCTGCCAGGGGTATCGCCGTATATGCGTATATAGAAACGGTCGGCCTCCGGGTCAAGGACTATACGTGTGCCCCAGTTGGTCCTGTCGGTGCTCAACTGGAAAGGCGCATCTATCTCAATGGTGATATCGGTATCAATATTGGCGATATCAGCAAGTATCTCTTCTGCCCCAGAAGGCTCGCCGGGCATTGCCTCGAATACCAGGTCGCCGTCATAGAGGAAGTCGATATACGGCACTGGCTCTGTTGTGGTGACGCTTACCCACTGCGATGTGGCCGATGCCGACGACACCCTGTATGCATATTCCGTCATGGGTTCGAGGCCGTATACGGTGCTCTGCTGAGCACGTGCGTTGACTGCCTTGGGATAGCCTGCCACCGGTACACCGCCACTGGTCACCTCAAGTGTATAGTTCCCGCCGGTGTCGCCGCCTACATATGTCCAGCGAGCGGTGAACGAATCCTCTCCCACATTTGAGGCACTGCTTACCGGTATGCCGTCATACACAGCCACCTTCAATGCCACAACCGATACCTCAGATCCGCTGCGCACAGTCAGCGTACCCGTATGCTCACCCGTGACCGTCGATGAGAACGACACCGTGGCCGTACCGCCCGACACAGAATTGGCCGTGGACGCGCTTATCTGCGACGGGCTGACACTGAACCCGTTGCCGCTAACGGAGAGCGACACAGCCTGGGTAAGCCCCTTGCCGCGTACAGTGAAGACCGATGACTTGCCGTAGCCCACACCTGCCGCGCCGAGATCAAGAGTGTTGCCGTTGACAGGCAGCAGTATCTCCGACTCCACCACACCGCCCGGCACCCATCCGGTGGTCTTATGGTCGCCCCATATATGTTCGGCAAGCTCAGGGTGGTCAATGAACGGGTTGCGGTTACGCTGATAGGCATACACGGCATCATTACGGTCAATCTCCTTCTGGCTCACAGGGTCTTCCCTATGCCATTTCAGCAAGAGCCTCACAGCCCAGTCACGGAAAGCCGGATAGGGATTGCCGGAAAGCATGTCGGAGTTCCATCCGGATATACGCCCGTTATAGCACGCCGCCATATAGAAGTATGAACGTGCGAAGTCGCCCTTGTACTGGTCGTCAGGCTCGAACACCGTGCCGCTGTAGCCGCTGAATGTCGATGTCCCCAGACGGCCTAGCGCCTTTATGCCGCCAGGAGCGGAAAGCGTTGTGCCGCCTTCGCACTCCCCGTAAGGATGATTGCTCCGCTGGCCGTTCACCTTGCCGTCTGTAGGATATATATGGAAAGCATCGCTCTTCATGGGCGAAGCCTCTGAAAACCAGCTCTTGGGAAACGAGTGCTCACGGTTGTAGCAGTCGCCGACGTTGTTGTAGTTGCCGCAGCGCTCGCCATTCACCGGCCAATGCTTGGTGGAATACATGTCCCAAATCTTTCCGTCGGAAGGATATACGTCCGACGTCTTATAGACATTCCACAGGCCGTCATAGCCCACGTTTGTATGCGGGCCTATCACATCTTCAAGCGATGACAGCAATTCCGCACCATATTTCCCCTCACACCTTGAATAGTAGCCCGAAGGGGCTTCCGCATTCACATGCAGCAGCTGTATGACTGCACACAGCAACATAAACAGTCGGGTATTTGCCCTCTGTACCATAATAATTCTGTTTAAGGTTAAAATTTAAGTCCAAAAAGCTTGCAAAGATAGCGATTCCACACATCCCCCGCCGACAGATTAACATCAATTAACACCAGCCACGCAGCTTTTGCGCCACCGCCCTGGAAATCCTCATACCGGCCTCAGCAGCCTCCATGGTGGGGACATGGCCGTCATTTATACACACAACATCACTGAAACCTGCCGCCAGAAGACTATGGCGGTCGTCGACACGTCCGGCCACAGCCACAACAGGCACACCATGCCCGGATGCACGCCTCATCACCGTATAAGGGAGCTTTCCCATAAGCGTCTGACGGTCGATATGCCCCTCCCCGGTCACTACAAGCGATGCCCCCTGCACAATAGCGTCAAAGCCTGTGGCGTCAAGGACAGAACCAGCACCTGGACGCAACTTCACACCGGCACATGCCGAAAGCAATCCGGCGGCTATCCCTCCGGCTGCCCCGACACCGGGGACATCGGCATCGACCCCCAATATACCTGCCATACGCCTCAGCCCGGCATCAAGCTGCCCCACCTCGGCAGGCGACGCCCCTTTCTGCGGGGCAAACACACAGGCAGCACCGCCAGGGCCATACAACGGGGCATCGACGTCACACACCAATATCACCTCCATACCCTCAAGCATGCGTGCCGCCCCCGACAGGTCGGCACGCGCCACATCCGTCATACAGTGCGCCACCCTTCCGGCCGCATCATAGAATGACGCCCCAAGAGCCTCCAGCAGCCCTTTGCCGCAGTCAGTAGTGCCCGAACCGCCTAGGCCAAGTATTATCCTGCGGCAACCGCGGGCAATGGCATCGCGCAGCAGCACCCCAGTCCCGTAGCTGTCGGCCGACAATGCATCCGCCGCACCGTCCCTGACAAACCTAATGCCACCTGCCGTAGCCACATCGGCGACAGCGGTCGATCTGTCGGTTGTAATATAATATGTACAGTCGACAGGCCTACGCGCAGGATCGCAAGACCGGCATCCAACAGCAGAAGCCCCAAGGGCATGCGCCAATACCGCAGCCGTGCCCTCGCCCCCGTCGGCAAGCGGGAGCATCACCGTACGCAATCCGGGACACGCTGCACGGACACCCCTTTCTATGGCAATGGCCACCTCATCGGCGGCCATACAGTCCTTGAATGAATCGGGGGCTATCACTACAGCCCCCTCACCGTCAGGTATCATCTGGCGGCGTCCATTTCCTGGCGCGCCTTGAAAGCCAGGGCATACGCCTTCATCTGCTTCACCATGGCCACAAGGCCGTTGGAACGTGTAGGCGAAAGGTGTTCCGCCAGCCCTATATCATTTATGAAATGCAGGTCGGCATCCAGTATCTCGTCCGGGGTATGGTGGTTCAGCACCTGCACCAGCAGCGAGATGATGCCCTTCACTATGATTGCATCCGAATCGGCGGTATAGCTCACCGTGCCGTCCGCATCCATCTCAGCATTGAGCCACACGCGGCTCTGGCAGCCCTCTATAAGATGCTCCGGGGTCTTGTACCGGTCATCTATTGACGGCAGTGAATTACCTAGGTCGATTATATAGCCGTAGCGGTCCATCCAGTCATCGATGCCGCCGAACTCATCGGCTATGTCCTGCTGTATCTGTTCTATGGTCTGTTTCATATCATCTATTGTTTGGCCGCCTGGCCTCCTTCCTCATAAATGAGGTTTACCATCGTCTGCCCTACAGCCTTGAGGCTCTTGCGGTCTATGGCGCTGAGGTCGTCCTGATGGGTATGCCATGTGGGGTTAAACGAATTGGTTTTCTGGTTAAGGCTCTCTATCACCACTATTGCAGGGATTCCGGCCCTGTTGATAGACAGATGGTCGTCGATTATATGGCCTCCGGCCGAATTGACGAACGTATCGCCATAGCCGGAACTGCGCGCCATGTCCCATACACGGTCCACCACCTCAGAGGCATGGATGTCGCTCGACACCTCCCTGTGGAATCTCGCGCCCTTTCCGCCCACCATATCCAGCACCACCGCATAGTCGGGGCGGGCATCCTTGCCGCCATAGCCATTGTTCGATTTCCAGTACTGCGAACCCAGGCACCATGTCTCCTCATCGTTTGACCACGAGCTTGAACGCCCGTAGTCCTCACCGTCAAACAGCACCAGGTCGACACCTATTGCAGGTGGCATATGTTGCAGCACACGGGCTATCTCCAGTATCACGCCTACACCGCTGCCGCCGTCATTGGCGCCAGGTATCGGGGTGCTGCGACCCTCGCGGGTCTCGTCCATGTCGCCCCAAGGACGGGTATCCCAATGCGCGCCTATCAATATACGGCGCGGCGCGGCGGCATTGTAACGCGCCACCACATTGGTCAGGCCAAGCACCTCTCCTGTATGGGCCTCAGCGGTAAACGCCTGCTCCACGACAGTATCTGCGCCATAGCGCCTGAATGTGCCTGTGATGTAGTCAAGGCATCTTGCATGCCCCACAGAGCCAGGCACACGCGGGCCCATCTCCACCTGAGCTGCGACATGCATATATGCGCTGTCCCCATTAAAGATGGCAACCTCCTGATAATCATCGACACTAGGAAGAGTTTCCTTTTCTGTCTTGCTCCCGCTGCCACATGCTGCCAGGGCAACAG
>VSPW01000112.1 GCA_009775535.1 Muribaculaceae bacterium | reverse complement strand
CCGCATTGATATCCAACACCTGGCCATTGTATCCTTCCGGGATAGTTTCACCGTTCCTTTTTATCAAGAGTTCCGTCGTTTGTCCCTTGCTGTCGTCCTGCCATGGGGAGAGTGTCTTTATTATGGTACTTTCACCTTCGCCAATACCTGTGATAATGAATCCTTTGGCATAGCTGGGAGAGTAGATTGTGTCTTGTTGTGTTTCTGTAGCATGTTGTCCCTTTCCGCAACCGGTACTTATACAAGACATGGCCAGTATGGCCGCAGGAAAGAGGTATCGTATGATGTTTTTTACCATTTTGGGCTTATAGATATGAAAAATTCAAAGTTTATACCTGGCATAGGACGGGAGAGCACCGATAGGTATTCTTCGTTGAAAAGGTTATTGACAGAAAGTTTCAGTGACAGGCTTACAGGCTTCAAATCCACCATGCGTTCAATGCTGACATTGCTCATATAGTATTCAGGCAATGTCCCGGACAGGGTGACATCGTTGCTAGACATGGTGTAACGTTTGCTGTAGAAGTTCCATTTATACAGCACCGACCAGTAATGCCATCCTAGCCGCCATGTCATTGTGGCTGTATGCCTGGGTACGTATGGTAGTTGTTTCCCTACCGAAATGTCGGCTGGTGACATCTTGTCGCCATCATTGATTGATGGAGTCCAAGAATATGACGCGTTGACATCCATAGACCATCCTTTTGGGAGATGCAGGCCCAATGTGGCATTTGCCTCAATTCCGTAGGCATGTACGCGTTTCATATTGCGTGGTGAAAAGAATCCTTTTGTGGTAGGAAGCCACATTATCCAGTCATCAATCCTTGAGTCGAACCAGTTGACACCTGCTGTAAGCCTGTAAATGCCGTTCTTTCCGAATTCCGCCGATAATCCGGCATCGTAGCTCCATCCCTGTTCACTTTTCAGTGACGGGTTGCCGCCAGGAAGGAAATAGAGGTCATTTAGGGTTGGAAACCGATAGTTGCGCGATACAGAAGCCTTTGCAGTCAGGTTGGCGGCCGGCCATATTACACCGTCAATGAATAGAGCCGGGATTATTGGAGTCCATGAATCGCCATACATATCTTCCCGTATCACAAGTGATGCCCCGAAGCGTTTTGACGGTTGCCACTTGACTGATGCAGATCCGGACAGTTCTATGCGTCCGCGGTCATATCCGACAGTTCCGTGGGCGCCATCCTGTGTGGTGACATTCTTGTCAGAGCTTTTTACAAATTGCTGGTGGGCAGAAATGTCGGTTGTCAGCAGCCAGCGGCTGTCAGGATAAAATTCCCATCCGGCCTTGCCGAATATGGTGCTGGTATTGTTCCTGGAGCGTGTCATGGTAGTCATGATGCCATTTCCGGCGTCGCGCCTATAGTCGTAGGCCATCCATGTATGTATATATCCTCCACGGAGATCTGTCTTCCAGTTTTGTGCGTAATGACCCCATGACAGGAGCGTACGTAATGTCTCCTCCCGCTGGCGGTTTTCAAAATCGTGGTGGTCGCCATAGTCGGTGGTCATCATCGGCAGTTCACGGTTGGATGCTGTGAACCAGGCATTGATGCCCAGACGGTCACCGTGCCGGGTGTCGTAATAGGCTTCCTGTAAAATGTGCAGGTCCTTGAATGCGCCGGAACGGTTTTTCTCCTTAGGGTAATATGAGCCGATGATGTTATGGTTGTCATCGTATATGTTTTCTTTTTTGTCCCGGTTGCGGTATGTGAAATCGTTGGCGGATGATGAGTAGACGATTCTTGTAGATGTTTTCCAGTGACGGCAACCGTAATTGACCTTCAGGAATTCATCGAAAGTGGAGAATGATCCTATCCCCTGTACGTATTCAATGTCCCATCCGTTTTTGTCTGATGGCCTTGTGGACAGTCTGACCAGTCCGCCAAGGCCACCGCCTGTCTCGTTGACGCTGGATGTGCCGTGGAGTAGGGAAGCCCCATCAATGAAATATGCAGGGATTGTGGAGAAATCGGTCATGCCAAGCATGGGGCTGTTGATACGCATGCCGTTCCATGTCACTTGTGTGTGTGACGGTGATGTTCCACGGAATGCAACTGTCGACAGTGTGGCGCGCCCGTAGTTTTTAACGAATACAGAAGAGTTGAAAGCAAGGATGTCGGCCATGGACAGTGCTATATTATCCCTTAATGCAGTGGAATCGAAACGGGTTTCCTGTATTCCGATTTCCTTCATAGGACGTATAGAGGTGACTGTAACTTCCTTGAGCTTGCGTGTCGGGGTCGTGGAGAAGGCAGGCATTACCGATGCGGTAATTATGATTGCCGATATTATTGTGGCCTTTTTCATTTCCAGCAGAATGCCCCAGGGTTAATACCGGTGTAGAATTGGTCGAGGAGTGTGCCATCGGGGGTGAAACGGTACACGATCCCTTGTTGTTGGTAATCTATAGCATCGGCCACATAAATATCTCCGTTGTCGGGGTTTACGGTAAGGCCGAAATATTTTGTCCCTTGGGAGTGCACAATTGGGCTGGAAGGTAGTTGCACGGCATCAATTTCCATGCTCCAGATGTCGTTGTTTATCCAATATAGCCTTGACCCGTCACCATTTAGCGTCATTTCTACAGGTGAGTCATCCGGCGAAAAAGTGAAAGCCAGTTCTGTTGTCATTGATTCAGGGTCTATACGGAATAGTGCAGGGGGCTCATGTCCGTAAGGACTTCCCGCATACCCTCCATCGGTCATTGCCCATAGTTTCCCATTGCGGTCGATGGCAATGGCCCGCGGTTGTATCCCCACAGTCATTTCATCTACGACAGAGTCGGATTCCGTATCGATTTTGAGGATACGGTTCTGGTAGCTCCAACAGCATACATATACATATTTGCCGAGTTGTGCCATCTGTTCGGTTGAGCCGCTTTCTACAGACATGTCAGGACACAGTATAGAGCCGGTCACAGTATATGTGGATGGATTTACGATAAGTATGCGGTTGTCCCACAGCTGTGTGACATATGCTTTTGTCGGGGATATGAAATGTATATACCTTGGGGATGGGAGATTCACGATGCGCCCGGTCTCACGGAAAGTAGTGAGGTCGATGGAGAATATCACATGCGAATTATTGACAACAATCCAGCCTTTACCGCCAAACAAGGTCATTGACTGCGCCACATCGCCTAGCTTGAACCCGTTTGAGCGGAAAAACACTTCATTTTCGACAGTTCGGGATGTAGGGTCGTAATATGAAAGGGAAGCATTCCCATATTGGAAATTTCCCTCGTTGACGATGAATAGCCCCGGACCAGATGTTGAAAAGTCCTCGGTTTTGCCGTATTCCCATTCCATGCAGCCGGTGGCTGCAGCCGCAGTAAGCGCCAGGGCTATGCATGTGCGTAAAAATGCCGTTTTCCTTGCCATAGTTTTTCCTCCTGTTGTCCCGCAGGGATTAATATTGATACGGAATGACAGGTTTTCTGACTTGTGCCGTCCGTCCGCACCTTCCCGGCATGGCGGCCAGTGGCAATATTGCGGCAGACATTAAGGCATTTACAGCAGCGGGTACTGTCCCGGACTTACACCGGATTCCCTATACGTTCCGTCCTGCAAATTTACGTCAAATCCATGAAATTAGCAAACTACACTTGTAGTCTGTGCCAGCGGTCTATTAGCGCTGTCATATCGGCCGGGATTGGGGCGGAAAAGAACATCTCTTCGCCTGTGCGCGGATGTGTGAAGCCCAATGTGCGTGCGTGCAGAGCCTGTCGTGGGCATATCTCCATGCAGTTGGCTATGAATTGGCGGTATTTGGATGAGGTGTTGCCCCTTAATATCTGGTCGCCGCCATATCGGGCGTCGTTGAACAGTGGATGCCCGATGTGGCGCATGTGTACGCGGATCTGATGTGTGCGTCCGGTTTCCAATACACATTTCACAACGGATACATGTCCTAGATCCTCAATCATCTGATAGTGAGTCACGGCATGTTTTCCCATATCACTGTCTGGCGGGAAAACCGCCATCTGCAACCGGTCGCGCAAAGACCGTCCGATATTCCCTTCGATGCGGCCTGATACAGGGGATGGCACGCCCCATACGACAGCTACATATTCCCGTTTGGTAGTCTTGTTGAAAAACTGGCGTCCAAGATGGGTCTTTGCATCAGGGGTCTTTGCCACGACAAGGAGTCCTGATGTGTCCTTGTCAATACGGTGAACCAGCCCCATGCGGGGGTCATTGACATCATAGTCGGGATTGTCCTTGAAATGGTATGCCAGGGCATTTACCAGCGTGCCGTTGTAGTTTCCGTGCCCGGGATGCACGACAAGTCCTGCCGGTTTGTTTACTACCAGGACATCAGTATCCTCATATACTATATCTAGAGGGATATCCTCAGCCGTAATTTCAAGTTCATACCTGGGTCGGTCCATTACTACAGTCACGACATCGAGCGGCTTTACGCGGTAGTTGCTCTTTACCGGACGTCCGTTCACGCGGATGCATCCGGCTTCGGCGGCCTGTTGCACGCGGTTGCGGGAGGATTTGACAAGGCGGTCAACAAGGAATTTGTCGACACGCAACAATGCCTGTCCCTTGTCGGCTACGAAGCGGAAATGTTCATACATCCCGTCTTCCGTAGCGCCCTGGGCATCAATTATATCAAGTTCATCCAGGCTGTCGCTCTCTGATGCCATCGCGTTAGGGGTGTGGTCCATGTCAATCTGTGAATGCATCATTTACGGCCTCGTCTATCTCAGCTTGTGTTCCCGGAGTTATTCCTGTCTCGATGTCATAAGAAGCTTCAGTCCCCTTTGTAATCTGTACAGTCACCTGCGAAGTGATGGGGTACGATGCGCCTGTCTTCACATGCTGCCCGTTTATTATTACAGCCTTGACAAGGTCATCAAACGGGCCTGTGACGTATTCTTTGCGTATATTAGTAAGGCCTAATCCCTTGAGGTATGCTATGGCCTGCCTTGAAGATACATCAGTGAGTGGCGCGTTTACTGTGACTTTCCTTGGAGAGAACGCGTTTACGGTCACATAGACAGTACGTCCGGGCTTGACGGTTGTATGAGCCCTTGGCATTGTCTCCATGATTTGCCCCGGTGCGGCCGATGTGTCATATATGGAGTCGGATATCTCAATGCTCATTCCGGCCTCATTCAGTACAGCTGCACCGCGTACATATGACAGACCCTTGATTTCTGGGATTGTAGTGGTCTTGCCGTGTGCGGTCCATATATCTAGGAATAAAAGAGCGAGCAACGCAAGGAAAACACCGGTGATTACAATGAGTATGAAGTGGCTGAATACAGGGTGCTTTTGGTAAAATCCTGTAATTTTACCGGTTATCGAGCTTTTCCCTTTTTGGGGATTTCCGTTATTTGGCATAGTTTGTATCTGCTGTTGGATTTTAGTGCAAAATTAGTGAAAATTGCGGTAACCATCCATATATTGTGACAAAAGTATCAGGCCGCTTGTCGTTAAAGTATCGGGCTGAGAAGCCTGACTACGGATTCTATCCCTTTCTGTATTATTGGCCGGTGCCGCCACGCCGATGCGGTTATACGGGTGCTGGAATCCTGGTCGTTAAGGAATATTTCAGCCATTTCCCGGTTTACATCTCTTGAATATATGAACAGGTTGCTTTCAAAGTTATGTTCAAAGCTGCGGAAATCAAAGTTGGTGGACCCTATTGTCGAGAATTCATCATCGACAACCATTGTTTTGCTATGTAGCATTCCGCCTTCATACAGGTATATCTTTATGCCGGCGCGGAGGCATTCGGTTATGTAAGAAAAAGAGGCATTGCGCAGCAGCCGCGAGTCGTTCCTGCGGGGGATCATCAGCCTTACATCGACTTTTGCCAGCGCTGCGGTCTGAAGGGCCTTAAGCAGGCTTTCTGTAGGCAGGAAATAGGGAGTCTGTATGTATATGCGCCTTTTCGCATTCGCTATTGCCTTGAACATGACGTAGGCTATATTGCTCCATTGGCTAGTCGGTCCGCTTGTGAGCACCTGCATGCCTATCTTCCTGTTCCCGTTTTGTTGTTGCTGTACAGGAAGGTCTTCCTCTATAAGCGGCTGCCCCATGAAGTTCCAGTCGATGGCGAACGAGAACTGCAATGCGTTTACTGCCGGGCCGGTGATTCGGACGTGGGTGTCGCGCCATGAAGGGAAAGATTCCCCGCCATCTATATAACGGTCGGCAATGTTCATGCCGCCGATGTAGCCGATATGCCCGTCGATTACGCATATCTTACGGTGGTTTCTCCAGTTGATGCGCGTGGCAAAAAGTGGGAACGACACCTTGAAAAAAGGGTATACATCGATTCCAGCATCCAACATTTCCTTGAAAAACCTGCGTTTGACCTTGAAAGAGCCCACATGGTCGTATATGACTCTGACTTTTACCCCTGCGCGGGCTCGTTCTATCAGTATGTCGCGGATACGCCGGCCGGTATTGTCGTCCTCAAATATATAATATTGGAGATGGATGAATTTTGAGGCTGTTCGGTGGTCGGCTTCTTGGTTTTCGTTTTTG
>VSPW01000111.1 GCA_009775535.1 Muribaculaceae bacterium | reverse complement strand
GGTTCCACACATGTAAAAACGGATATATTGTTTTAAAGGTTTTTACTTTGATTACAAAGTATCATAAAATTTGATTAAATGCGATAATATTCATTATATAATCTTAACTTGATTGGAAGTATACTGATTTGGGTGATAAGTCTGATTGCCGACAGAAACAGGCATCATGTGATTATTTCGCAAGTCTTTCCGTATGCTACATGTCATGGCGTGTATTTTTACGTTGACTTCAAATTCGGCGCAATTAGAGACACGAATCGCCTTTTCATCTGCATAATACCCATCTTTCAGCCTACTTTTTGCATATTAAGCCGTTTTTCAAGTGTATTTTTAATATCTTCAGTTCAAGATTCCGAAATTTATTTGTAGTTTTGTGGTTGCAGACCGCCTCGCAGAAGCCCCGGTCTGGGGTAAAGCGGAGCGGGATGTAGTGAAAATACATAAGAAAGCGTTTATCCGCGCTGATTCTTGACGAACTGAAATTTCTCGCAAACTTTTCAATTAGATGTCAAGGATTGAGCAACGGTAGATGCCCGTGGATATGTGATTATCTTGCAGCCGGTGCAATATTTCGTGAGAAATATCGCCGGGGGGCATTGATTGCATATACAAGCGTGGGCTTCTGCGTTGCCGTCCGACATCTAATGGGCAATGCGAGAAGCCTCGGTTCGTAGGACGGTAACAGATACAGATTCCTACGCTTTTCTCTTTATAAACCAATCGAACGCCAAAGAGGGGATGACCGCGGCTGCTTAGAATACCATGAGATACAATTTTGTCACGTCATTGCTCACACTGATTGGCATAGTTTCGTTGCCACTAATCTGCGATGCGCAGATCAAGAAGCCTACAATTATGTTGTTGCCAAGCGACAATTGGTGTGCACAACGCTATTTCACACAATCATTCGACAATCAGGGTTCAATCGAAAAAGTATCTGACTACCAGCGTGCCTTTACTGAAGACATCGAATTGCCTCAGGTGATATCAAAAATAGGAGGCGTGTTGACTTCTATGGGGTATGGTCTTAAAGATGCCGAAATGGAAATAAAATCCATCAAGGTCAAACAGGCCGAAGACAACGCCATGTCAAGCAAAACATCGTCGGCATCAATTGCTGAGAGTCCTCTTGACGTGCTTAAACGGCGCATGAAATCGGATATCGTAATCCAGTTGTGGTGGAACATAACGAAAGACCATGCTGGAAAAATTGTATCATTCTCTCTTGAAGCATTTGATTCATATACCAATAAGCGTATAGCCACAGCCACCGGCAATTCCAAACCATCAACAGAGGCAATCCCCGTCGCGCTTGAAAGGGCTGTCAAGGATAACATCAAGGAGTTTGACAAGCAACTTGATAAATGGTATGATGACCAAAAGAAGAATGGCCGTGAGATTGTACTCACGGTACGTTGCTGGGACGACTGGGACAATGACCTTGAAACTGAGTACGACGGCGAAGAACTCACAGACTGCATTCAGCAGTGGATACGCCAAAACACCGTCAACAGTAGTTTCAATCTCAGCGATGGCACAGAATCGTTTGCTCAGTTTGAACAGGTGCGCATACCACTTAAGGACAAGAATGGCAAAGCGATGGACGCACGCGCATTCGCCACATCCTTGCGCAAGCATCTGCAGAAAGCACCATACAATATAGCATCTAAAGTAATAATCCGTGGTCTTGGAGAGGCTATAATAATTCTTGGAGAGAAATGAGAGCGACAATAATTTTGTTTCTACTATGCCTGTTGACCACTTTTAAAATTCAGGCTGATGAGGCAAACGAAGGAAAGATTTCATATTGTCCAGTAGTAAAAGGAGATGGAATCCCTAACCAGGCTGTAAAATCACTCATTGCCAAGATGGAGCAAGTCATAGCGAAAAATGGTTTTGGTGCAAGCAATAGTGCCGTCCGATTCGTAATGCTTGCCAAATGCAATGTGATAGAAAAGGATGTTGCACCCACCACACCCCCTCGCATAACTCAGACTGTCGAATTGACCTTCATTCTCGGAGATGTCATTGAAAACAAAACATATGCCTCAATATCTTTTGAATTGAAAGGTATCGGCACAAACGAGACCAAAGTATGGCAGACGGCGCTAAATGGATTAAAACCGGAAAATACGGGTCTTAAGGATATGTTTGAGGTTGCTGAGACAAAGATTGATACATACTACAGTGAAAATTGCAGGAATATTATTGCAATGTCCAACACTCTTTCTGCTAGCGAAAGATACGATGAAGCAATAGCATCTCTTATGGCTATACCGGATATATGCAGCTCGTGCTATGCAGATGCTATGTCTGTTGCCCAGACCATTTATCAGCTAAAAATCAACGATGAAGGAACGGCACTACTGTCAAAAGCAAAAAACGCATGGAACGCTAATCCAGATGAAGATGGGGCTATGTTGGCAATCTGCCTGCTGGATCAGATTTCAATAAACTCTTCGGCGTTTCCAGAGGCAGAGGCTTTTTCCAATACGATCGCATCAAAGTTGTCATCGGATAAGGAAAGCGAATGGCAGCAGAAGATAAAGCAATATAATGATGAAAAAACATTCAGGGACAGGGAACAAGCCAATTCTCACGCACGCTCAATGGCAACTATCGCGGCATGTCGCTCAGTCGCGGAAAAATGGGCAGAAAATCAACCTCAAAACACTGTATATCTAAACTGGTAAAATTTAACACAATGAAGCAAGTATTAAAAGTAATGATTATTGTGCTGTGTCTTGCGACAAGTTTTGTTTCAAAAGCCATAGCAACCGACGAAATAACACTTACGGTATCTTCTGACGGACCGACTAAAGATGATGCCGTCAAGAATGCCCTTCGTACAGCTATCGAACAAGCTTACGGAGCATTTGTTTCTGCAAATACAACGATTCTAAACGACGAACTTGTCAAAGATGAGATTGTAACTGTAAGCAACGGTTCTATAAAAGAATACAAAATCGTATCCGAATATCAAAAGGCCGATGGCACAGGTTATGGTGTTACAGCTAATACAACTGTGAGTCTGCCTCATCTCATCACATACGCCAAGAGTCACGGTAGCGAATGTGAATTTGCCGGCAATACCTTCGGTATGGAGATCAGGCTGTTCAATCTCCAAAAAGAGAATGAGCTAAAGGCAATTTCAAACTTGATACCGGCAGTTAAAGAATTATGTCGGACAACAATGGCTTGGTCTATGAAAATAGACGAGCCTTTTATCTTACAAAAGAAAGAACGCGAATTCTCAATCAATGATATCATATTAGATCAACGTTGTGTCAAAGACCTTTTCGCCCAAATACCTACGGAAGCAAAATCTGCTTTCTCAGATATTTTTACAGAACCACAAAAATACTGTGTCATCCATTTAGAGCTCTCATGGACTCGTATAGGCACAGAAAATCGAGTCGCTAATTACTTATATAACGCTTTTTCAAAGATTGGATTAGACAAAATGAGCTTTGCAAACATGGAAAGCAAAGGTCTTGATGTAAGCAGTTTTAGAAAGAATACTCTTTGGTTGTGTACAAATGGAGAGGAAGGTGATGGATATACGAACTATTATTTTCGTAATGATAGAGAAACCATGATTAAAGCTTTAATGGAAATAAACAGCACCATACGCAAAGAAAAACTAAAATTTCAAATATTGGATAATAATGGAGACATTTCCGAATTTAAAATCTATGAATATGTCTCTCTTATAGGAGATACTAAAAATTTAGACAAAAAAGCTAGAATTTCTGTTGGAGTTTTTAGAATGCCCGATTCCAATATTTATTTCTCATTCGCAAGATCACGTTATAGTGATTGGAATTGGGTCATTAACGGTTCGGGTTTGTTTAAAAATTTATTTCTAATCAAATCTCGTGATATAGAAGATTGCTTTGACTGGATGCATAGAGATAGAGAAGAGTGTAGGTATGTTTTTGATGATTATAAAAAAATAGGGGCTGAAAAAGATTATCAGTTATTAAGTGACGCTCCCTCTTTCAGTATATATGTAATTATGCCTTTATCAGAAATCGGCAAATACTCGTCGTTTAAGATTGAGCCAAAAGAATAAACGATGCAAGGTTTTTCTGGAAAACTGACTGTATACGACTTCCTCGGAATGTTGATTCCGGGGATAGTCGTTGTGTATTGTATCTGTCGTCTCTCTTGTTCTTCCGTCTTATTTGAGACAGTCATTCGATATTCTTGTGATTGTAAGGTTGCTGTGAGCGACTCACAAACAGCAATCGGTCAAGTTTGCGGGGCGGTCATTTTCTTATCTGCATCGTATGTGGTCGGTCTGATAGTCAATTGTATATCGGATTTGATATTCGGCAGATTCAGAAATAATGAGTTGCATATAAATCTTGCCAGACTACGATTTTGGAAACGGCAATTCGGTACGGAGGAAGGTTTTAAAAAGGCATTTAAACTTAAACGGTATTTTAGGTTCTTTCTTCAAATCTTTGGGCGCAGAAACAAAGTTTACCCCATCGCAGAGAAAAACTATTGCCAAAATTATTACTGGCTCTTGAACAGCAATAAGTTAAGCGGGGCAATCCCTGTAATGGAGGCACAGGTGGCTTTTGTAAGGAATATGGTTTTGCCAACATTACTTTTAGCTTTTGTTTTCTTTTTGAAAACAAATACTAAGTTGATAACAAATAGGGTAGTGGCACTATTGCTTATTTTTCTTTGTATAAGTGAATTATATGTAATGTATGCAAGGCAGATGCGAGTCTATTATATCGTATTTGAAGACTATTATTGGTATAAGCAAATGAATGATGAAAAGAGTAGTAATAGCAATCATTAGTGGTGTGTGTGTGTTCTGCAGCTATGCTCAAAGTTATAATCATGAACGTACGGCGCTAACCAACTTTCTTGTGCGCATGTATGAGAATGCGCCGTTTGACGGTGTAAGGGCAGTGGAGGATTACGATAACGCGTACCTTATGTCGGTGGTAAAACTTGACAAGGCCAAATACAAGACCGAAGCCGCGCTTAACCGCGTTGCCTCGGTCAAGGCCATGTCGCAGGCATCGCGCTTTTTCAATGGGTCAAGTATGACAGACGACATGATAATACGCACCACCCAAAACTCAGACGGCACATCGGACACCGAAATAACCGAAAACATCCGCGAGCATTCCGCAGGTTACGTGAAACAGCTTGAGCTCCTCTCAAACTTCCCTGCGGGCGATGGTCAACAAGTATTCATATTCATAACGCCGCTAACAAAACAGTAAACAGGCGTATTTATTGGCGTCAAAATCATTATCACTAGCCCCCTCTGTTTACGCAGTCCGTGGGACTAATTGCAAAAAAGTAGGCTGAAAAAGTGTTTTGTAAACAACGGAATGCCTCTAATTGCAAAAAAGTAGTCTGCTACTTTATGCGACAACTATTTCGTTACAGTTATTAATAGTGCCGCGCAATATATTCCTCCAACAGCTTCATTCTACGTTGGCTTGATATTCCGCTGTGATTCCTTAAAAGAGTCTTTAACCGCTGGTTGAGGCTTTATATCGCAGCATTTGTGTTGGGGATACATAACTCCGGATAATGCTCAAAAGTCCAGAGGTAAGGGAGATAGAACTTAAGCGATCTGTATGCGGCTCTAGGACGCGGATGTGTAAAATGCATCCGACCGTCAGCCCCGACGCTCTTTTCGGAAAGCCCCCCGCCATTTCTCATGCCATGATGAAAGTGCCTCGCGGAATTTCTGCCCAGAGGTTCTGCTGAGTGAATGAGTGATGGCCATCAGTTCTACCGATGCCTCCAGATCCGGCTTGGCTGTCAAGTGTCTGCGAACAATCTGGATCATATGATACTGACACATCTGTAACCTGTAGGTTTCCAAGGCCGGAAACAATCCCCGCATACCATCGCACACAATCCCGTATATTTTGAACCCATTCAGGCGCAACCAGTCTATACCGTCGAGATAGTCAGAAACACTCTCATACCGGACGAACCTGTGCCATAGGATTTTATTGCGGAACGCATCTTTGATTATCATAAGGCCGAACTGTCTTCCCCAATAGGTGGTGTCCATATTTATGACCACATCTTTGTGCTTTGAAACCACATGTACGTGGCGCATGCCTTTGAGCCGTTCCCAAATAGTTCTCACGCAGAGGGAATACTTCTGTGACAGCTGCCGCAATGTCAGGTTGCCGTCAATGTAGCCGGTTATTATTGATTCACAATCCGGCCTGTCACCTCCGACGAACTGCCTTCCGCAGTCTAGACACTTATAAAGCTGACGGCTTCCTCGTCTGCCATTCTTTTTGATGCGCGCAGACCGGCACCATTTGCACTTTTTTTATTCATAAAATGGAATTTTCAACACCGCAAAGTTATTGGTATTCAAATAACTGCAAGCGTTTTAGCCTACTTTTTTGCAATTAGACTCACGAATCGCCTTTTCAGCATGCCGAAAAGGGGTCAGCTGATTTTTCCGGTGGGCGGGAGGGTGATGTCAAGAGTATAGTGTGGCCAGTCTGAACATAAAGAATTTGATGTCTCCG